>JBOFTL010000528.1:0-2045 GCA_051652045.1 Microcoleus sp.
AAAGCCGAAACCGAAATCGAGCAAGCCAAAGTAGATTTGCCGCTGCGGGAATTGCGCGAATCTCAAGGCAAAATTGCCGAAGCTAAGCTCAACTTACCAAAGCTTTAAGCCGCCGGGAAGTTCTCGCAGCAGAGGCACAACTCAAGCGAGCTAAAGCAGCTTTAGAAGTAGCTCAATCCCGCCTCAATCTCAGCGATTCAGCCTATCAAGCGCGACTGCAACAGTTAGGAGTTGCTGCCAATGAAAAGGGAATTGTTACCGTAGTTGCTCCGATTTCTGGGACTGTTGCCGATCGCGAAATCACTCCCGGAGAATCAGTAAATTCGGCAGAAAAACCGCTGATGAGTATATTAAATAACAGTAGTGTTTTTGCCACAGCCAATATTTACGAAAAAGACTTGAATCAGGTAAAACCAGGTCAAGCATTAATTGTCAAAATTGCGAGTTTTCCCGATCGCACTTTTCGAGGCAAAATTAGCTTCATCGGTTCCGCAGTAGCAGGAGAAAGTCGCGCCGTACCTGTCAAAGCTTTGTTGGATAATTCTGAAGGAGTTTTGAAACCGGGGATGTTCGCCGAGTTGGAAATTTTCACTAAAAAAACAGCAGCAAATCTTTTAGCAATTCCAGTTTCAGCAGTGGTAGAAGCTAACAGCAAACAGTTAGTTTATGTGAAAAATGGCGATGCGTTTCAAGCTGTGGAAGTCGAACTCGGTCAAACTTCCGGGGATTTAGTAGAAATTAAGAGAGGTTTATTTGAGGGAGATTTAATAGTTACTCAGCGCGCTCCTCAGCTTTACGCGCAGTCTTTGCGGGAGGGAAATAAGCACTCGAAAGTTGAGGAGATTAAGGCAGTAGATAGTAATAGCAAAAATTCTAGTTTTAATAGTTTTCCAGTGCCTTTGTGGGCGGGAATTGGGGGAGGGGTGGCGATCGTATCTCTGACTTTTGCTACCGGGTTTTGGTGGGGAAAGCGGGGCAAATTGCCAGCAGTAGCGGTTTCTAAAAACAATAATTTTGCCACTCCCACACCAGTATTGAACGATCCTAAAGTAGATGAAATGTTACTGCATGAGGACAACCACCGCGTTGAAAGTCAGGAGTCCGAAGTCAAAAGTTCAAGTAAATATACGTAGGTTGGGTTGAAGAATAAAATCCAACATTTCACTCAGCCCAATATTTCATTTCATATTATGTCCGGTTGTATCTGTCCTCCAAAGCCAGGGTGAAGCATTCGGGTACAAAGCCTGAAATTCATAACAGAGATTATCGCCCGAATGCTTCATCCCTACAAATATATAAAACTGATGCTACCGAACACTATATCACCTGTTATTCATCGAAAATATACGGCATAGGTTTTTTACGTCCTTGGAACTGAGCGCGCATGATTACTCGTTCCGAGCGCTTGGGCGGCACAGGATTGTAATCTATTTCTTCCAAACTTTCTAGAGTTTGTAAGTATTGTTTGATAACTGTTAAACGCTGCAATACTTCATCAACTAATTTCATAAAAATCTTTAAATCTAATATTACTGTTTTGGAGATCGTCGCATAATAACTATTGTAAGCTGTTTTATCAAAAAGAGCAACGCAAGTTATATAATTTTAGATTTTAGATTTTACATAACTTATAGGTTGGGCTGAAAAGTAAAAATATTTCATCCTAATTTCACTTTTGTCTGTCAATCTAAATTGAATAGCTATTTAAAATGTTCAGCCAAGGCATCCAGTTGAAATCACCAATTACCGATTACCAATTACCGATTACCAATTACCAATTCCCAATTATCAAATTAAATGTTCAGCACTATTCTGAGATGGGTAATTAACCGCCGCTGGCTGGTTGTTCTCGCCACGATAATATTTACTATTTGGACGTTGTATATTATCCCCACAATGTCGCTTGATGTTTTCCCACCTTTTGCACCGCCGCAAGTAGAAATTCAAACAGAAGCACCGGGTTTAGCACCAGAAGAAATCGAGTCTTTAGTAACACTGCCGATCGAAAGTGCGATTAACGGAACTCCCGGAGTAACAGCAGTGCG
>JBOFTL010000529.1:0-5364 GCA_051652045.1 Microcoleus sp.
TAACTTCTGCTGCTAAAACCACATCAAACGATCGCAACACTTCTGTATCGGGTAGTTCGTAAATATCAGCTTGGATAAACTGACATTCTGGGAAACTTTGGCTGGCGATCGCAATTCCGGGTGCAGAAGTGTCAATCCCAACTACTTCGCATCCGTGCTGTGCAATAACGTGACTGAGGCTGCCATTCCCGCAACCGAGGTCCAAAACTCTGAGTTTTTGATTCGATTGAGCATCATATTGAGCATCATGAAGTGCAGCTAGCATTTGCAACAGGGGAGATACTAAGTAAGCATGATGGTATCTGGGACGGTTGTTGGCGTAAAAATAGGTGTAATTGCTAGAGGTTATTTTCATCTGTCTTCCCCCTTAGACCCCCCCACCATAGCTGTACTCAGCTTGGTGGTGGGAGGAAAAGGGGGGCAGGATTTATGCAACATAAGCGTAGCCATCCTTTTTGTGAATTTGTTGGCAATGTTTGTGACTAATTCCTTGAATTAACCCCATTATTGTTGATATATTGAAACTGCCACTAGATCGTACAGCAATCCTACCTATGTAAGTTACAATTTTCTTTCCAGAAGTTACAATCGCTGTCACGATGTCGCCAGTCTGAAAACCTTTAACAAACTTAAATCTAGGCACATACCGAGAGGGAAATCCAAACTTATCAGTACGACACATCTGGCGAGTGCCATGACCAGTGGCTCTGATGTTTAAAGGTTGATTAGCTAATACCAAAAGTTCGGGCGTATCACCAAC
Source organism: Microcoleus sp. (assembly GCA_051652045.1). Taxonomy (GTDB): domain Bacteria; phylum Cyanobacteriota; class Cyanobacteriia; order Cyanobacteriales; family Microcoleaceae; genus Microcoleus. The sequence goes on from JBOFTL010000529.1 coordinate 761, forward strand.
GCAAGCAGCATCAAAAAAGTGAGTTTTTGGCAGGTTTAATTGAGTTCTGGAGTATCAGCGACCTCCTTATTTAAAATAATTGTGAACGGATACAATCTGAAAACTTTAGCCTTGCCACATGAAAGTAACTTTCGAGCTAAAGATGGTTGACAAGGAGTTAAAGGTTTACGGTTGGTATCAAGAACAAAAACATGATTGGGTTTGATGGTAGACATTGTTGTGTCTCTTCTTTTTAGACAAAGTTAGTGGTCGGTACTTTCTCAAAAGCACTGGCTTAACCCTTTTAAACCTGTTTAACTTAAGAGTTTTAGAGCTGTGGACTAGCTACGCATCCACAGGTAAGAAGTTGAACACTTGCCACTAACGCAGGCATTGCTGCCCGAGTCTGGTCAACTAGGGCTCTATTACAAGCCCCCATTATCATCGGTACTCCGATTTAACGGCGGGTTGTTGACTGATGCAGAGGGAGAGACTATGGGCCGATCGCGCAACTTGACTGGCCCAGGTAAATGCGCGAGCGTGTCAAGACTAACTAAGATTAACTGCACTAGGCTTATCGGATGAAGAGAATTTTAGCGTCGAGCCGCGGCTTCCCGTCAATGGATGCCGAGAAAAGTCGCAACCAAAAGATGGCTGTAGCGATCGGATGCGATTCAGTGGTAAATTTCCAGGTATAATTGTGACTGAAATCACAGGCATTTGCCAAAGAAATTGCTGAGCATCTTTAAATGAAGATACTCAAAATTCAGAGGCAATGCAGTGGCTTCTATAATTGTGTTTAACTGTTGTTTGGAAACTGCGCGCTGCGATCGGCAGCAGTACCAACTACACATTCAATCGTCAGTATGTTTGGTTCGGGTACGATCGCGCTTTGGGCGTTGCACCTTAATTTAAAAGAGATGTCCTATGGTTAAGTTAGGTCCATCCTCCTTTCGCCGTATTTTACTGTCGCGGATTTTGTTGCTCAGCGTACCGGTTCTACTGGTGGGGGAGTATGTAACCTATCGCAAGGCACGATCGACGCTTCTGGAAACTGCACGTCAAAATTTGACTGAAAGTGCTGTTAGAAAAGCAGAAACTATCGAACAGTGGTCAAAATCGCTTAAATCAAACCTGATCGGGGCTTCCGAAAGCTCGATGTTGCAATCTGTCGATCCGAAAAACTATCAAAGGTTTATCGCACAACTAGCACAGCGACTGCCGGCGCAAGTTGATTGTTTGCAGTTGACTAACATTCAGACAAATCAAGTGATAGCGAGCACTTGCGGTCAGCAATCGATTCAATCACTGCCGATCGCTTTTTGGCCGCAGCAACAACAGCAGGAATTGCTGCTAGATGACAAGAGCGTTTACATCAGTTTGTTTTGGCCCAAGAAACAGCAGCGATCTAGCAGCGAGGAGGCGGTTTTAAATCCAGCAGAATTTTCAGATCCGAGTAACAACAGTCGCGACAGTCAAGTTAGTTTGGTCTTGAGCGCTCCTGTTTACATCCGCCGGGGGAATGTCCGAAAGTTGACTTATGCTTTGAGTTTGCAGTCTGCCCTACCGGTGCAAACTAGCGCTCCTAGAGGCTCTTTGGCGGGCTATACGGTGGCGATCGACCAAGATGGCACGATTTTGGCTCACCCGAATATCGATCGGGTGGGGCGCAATATCGATCGAGAAGCGGATGCTGGTAGGTTAAAAAGCATTGTGAGAAGGGCGATCGCTGGAGGACAGGCGTTTCTGCACTTATTTTCTTTTGAAAGAAACGGTGTGGAATTACTTGCGGGCTACGCGGCAATCCCGAGTCCTTTAGCTAAACAGGAGAACAGCAAATGGATTATTTTAGCTGTGTCTCGTTTGGATTACGCTCTGTCTGGTTTGGAAGAAATTCAGCAAGTGTTGTTCAATCTGATTGTCGGCTTGGTTGCTGCTAGTATCATCGCGACTTTATATTTATCTCGCGATTTGGCGCGTCCTTTGGAAAAACTGAGAGACTACTCGCTGAAATTGAATACGGAAACGCCGGGGGGAGTACCTCAAAACTTCAAAATTAGGGAATTCAATCAATTAGCAGAGGCAATCAACAGCATGGTCCTGCGGCTGAGATCGTGGGCCGGAGAATTGGAGATAGCAACGAAAGAAGCGCAAGTTGCCAATCAGTTAAAAGATGAGTTTTTGCGGAATATTTCTCATGAATTAAGAACGCCGCTCAACGGGATTATTGGTTTTATTCAATTCGTGCGTGATGGCTACTGCGACGATCGAGATGAGGAAATGGAGTTTTTGCAGCGGGCTCACGATGCGGCAATCCACTTGCTGAATATTATTAACGATATTTTGGATATTGCTAAAATTGAATCCGGCTCGTTCTCGCTGATGTTAGAGGTCATCGATTTGACTGAGGTGCTTGCAGAGGCGTTAGATTTGGTAGCTGTTCAGCAAGCGACGAAGATTGAAGAAAAAGGTTTGAAATTTAATTTACCGGAAGATCGCGAACCTGTTGCAGTTCATGCCGATCCAGAAAAGCTCAAGCAGGTGTTTGTCAACGTGTTGAGCAATGCGGTTAAGTTTACGGAGTCGGGCAGCATTACTGTATCTGTATCTGTGCGACTCGAATCTACAAAGTTAACTGGTGAGTCCGATTTCAACGGGAATGCGATCGAAAGTGCCGCGAGAGGTAGCGGTGAAAGTGATTGGATTGTGGTGACAGTTAAAGATACTGGGATTGGTATCGATCCGGAAAAACAGCACAAAATGTTTGAACCTTTTGTGATGGCTGATGGCTCTACAACTCGCAAGTTTGGCGGTAACGGTTTGGGTTTGGCTATTTCGCGAAAAATTATCGAGTCGATGAAGGGCAATATTGAGCTGCACAGTGCGGGAATCGGTCGAGGTACTTCGGTGATGATTTCTTTGCCTGTGATGCAGCATTCAAGTTCTTATTTTCCGAAGCCTGAATTGGCGGTGGAAAATTGACAATTGACAATTGACAGTTGACAACTATTAACTATCAAATGTTAACTATCAACTATCCCCCGACCTAAAAGCCCTGCAATAAGGCTGCAAGGTGAATATCTTTTAAGCTCAAATTAAAACAATCAATATATCGGCTATAGTTTTTCCAGCTTAATATTCAATTGTTAAAGATTTTCCCCCTTGTTCGAGCGATCGGCTTAAAGTGCAAAGAATGCGGATTAATGCGACAGAAGCCTCACCGGAAGAAGCTGGACAGGGTGTATTCGTGCGGACGCACTTAAGGAAGCGATCGCACGCTTGACGCAGCGGTTCAACTAATTCTAAATTAACTACTTCCTGATGATAATGCGCGGTTCTTTGAGGCGCGATCGTCCCGGCAAAAAAGTTGATATTTGGACTAGGAGAGTGTAACTTTTCGCGCTGCAAAATCAGGGGAGTTTCTCGCACCATTTCATCAAAAATTAAAGTTCCCAAACTGCCGACAACTGTCAAGCGACGCTGTTTGTCAGGATTTAACCAGCACAGGTGGATGAATGCTTGAAATCCATCAGGATAAGCGAGAGTTATCCAAACTAAATCTGCTAATTCAGCTAAGGGATTTACTGAACAAACAGAATCTGCTAGATCGTTAATATTTTTAGGTTTCGGAAATACAGTACCATTTGCTGTTACTTGCATTGGCATTTGTTGGAGCCAAGTGTTGAAAATAGCAATGTCATGTACTGCTAAATCCCAAAGAGCATCAACATCGTGCCTTACAGGTTGAAAATGGGTGCGCTGCGCGTAGCCGTAGCGCAAGTTGCCGAGTTGATGTTGTTGGATAATTGTTTGTCCCCTCGCAACTGCTGGATGGAATAAATAAGTGTGATCGACAAAGAGTTGTCGCTGCTGTTGAGTCGCTAATTCACAAAGTTCGATCGCTTCTGGTAGCGTGAGGGCGAGGGGTTTTTCTGCGAAAACGTGGTAGCCCTGTGTGAGGGCAGCGGCTGCTATACTGTAGTGGGTGGAAGCTGGAGTGGCGATCGCGACTGCTTGCAATCCAGGCAATCCCGATACTTCTGACCGATCGGTAGCTAAAATTATTTCTGAATTGAGATCGAACTGTTTTTGTACTGCGGCTAATCTTTCCGGTTGCGGATCTATTACTGCTAAAACTTCGCTATCGGGATGTTCGATAAAGTTGCGAATTAAGTTAACTCCCCAGCGACCGGCACCTAATACGGCTATTCCGATTTTCATTTGTTTTTGAAAAAAAAGGCAAGTAAATTAACAATATTCTAATTGTCTTGACTCTTGATGTTATATTTGTTAATTTGGGCTTGTCAAGTGTGTTGCACAGCACTTTGATAGTACAAACAGTACAATATTAAAGCCGTCCTATTATAAGGACGGGGTTTTAAACCCAGTTTCCCGATCGAACCTATGGCGGCATTAATCCCAGTAGTGATGTACGGCTGGATTCCTGTAGTTTTCTACCTATTTGCAAGGTATCCAACTCAGCGGGCAGTAATTGCAAGTTTTGTGATAGCGTGGCTGTTTTTGCCACAAGTTTCTTTGTCAATTCCGGGGTTGCCACCTTATAACAAAATGGCAGCAGCCTGCTACGGTGTTTTGCTGGCTACTATTGCTTACGATGCCGATCG
>JBOFTL010000530.1:0-9652 GCA_051652045.1 Microcoleus sp.
AACGTTTGTCGTCCTCTTGTGCAGCGCGGTTATCGGTCTTAATTGATGCCGCCCTCAGTTTCCCCATAGCCCGCAGTTTTTGGGTCTTCAATAGTAAACTCAAAAACTTGACCTTGAGAACTGCCAAATTTGAGCTGAGTACCCGATCGCAGCAGCACTTCCTCGTGATGCACTCTCTTCCAGCCCTGCGGTTCCAAAATCAGAGTGCCGTAGCGAGAAAAATCGCGCAGGAAATAATTAGGTTCCTCCCGGCTGTCCCTAACGTTGTTGCGGCAGAAAATCTCAGCGTGTTTCTGAGACACCCACTGTTCGCGAATCACGACATCATTTTCCTCCCAACGTCCGACTCGAACCATATTGGCGCGAATCGGCCACACCTGACTGGCATTGGCACCTCGCGACTTAGGATTTGGCTGGCCGCGCCCCCGCAGGTAAGCACAAGAAGGCAACCGTCCCAACCAAGTAGAAGAATTAACGGGCAATTCAGTTTTCAGGTCATCTGCAGGTTCAGTCAGTTGACCGTCAAACTCCGGGTGCATATACAGTACGGGCAAAGTCCAAGCAGGTTGATTGAACTTGTAAAGCGTCAGTAGTTGCTGTCTGGCGACAGCGACGGCCCTATCGACCGACATTCTACCAGCCAAAGCTTGAGCGAAAGTTTGGATAAAACTCAGGGCTTCGCGATCCGCGATCGAATCCCGCATTCCCAGAACCGCCGGTACCCCGTGATGGATCAGCACCTCTGCCAGACTGCTGCGGGCGATAGCTTGTTGCTGGCTGTCGCTCGATCGCACCTTCTCCACCGCCGGTTGCGCCCCCCAGCAGGCATTGAACACCGCCAGCGTCACCCGACACCGCACCAAAACCTGGGCCAATTCCGTACCGTTCATTGTGGTATCCGGCCCCAAAAACAGCAAACCGCCGTCGGGACCTGGTATCCCGTGACCGGCATAAAACAGGATGTTGTATGCTTGCGTTTCTAGGCGCGAAATCAGTTCCGCTGGAGTAGGTTCGATCAAAGTATCAACCCGAGTCGGAACGCTGATATCGAAGTATTGACCGCCCTCGTCAGTAGGGGAACCATTTTCCAGAACACCAGACAGTACCACTGCTTCTGCTTCCAACTGCAACTGGCGGTTGTTGACGGCAAAGTGAGAATTGGTCGTGCTAGTTGGTTGTGCTTGTCCCAAAACCAGCAAAATGTTTAGCGACTCGGCCAGCCGCAGCGCCGGCAAAGGCTCAACATTGCTGGTAGTGCGACTGAAAAGCAACTGCTGCGACAGAGAAATAGCAGGTTGACCTGCTTGAGGCTGCATAATTTCCCAAGGCAATGCGATTAAATAAGGTTCTCGCAAGTCTACTCGCACTCGCAGGGGTTGATTTTGTCCGATCGCAATTCCTTTACTTTCGTGGAGGCTGGATTGAATCGGCCCTTCAAACAGCCACCGCCATAACTCGATCCCCAAATGCTGCATCAGGCGGCCGGTGTAGCTGGCGGGTTGTTGTTGCGGATTTTGTTCTCCCCTCTCGCCCCACCCTCCTTGAGTGAGGGGAACTGGTACTGAGGGCCCCAATTGAGGTAGCTGTAGCGGTTGGGGGTGGGGGGTTGGCTGTTCCTTTGCTTCCTGTAGGCTGTGGCTGTTTTCTGGCAAGGCAAAACTGCCGTCAGGATTTGAGGGCAATTCATGGATTGTCCCGGAGGAGGAAAATATTTCCTGCCAAGCTTGCCACGCTTGGGATAGGGTATCGGGCCACATACAGTCGTGGTGAACGTACCCGCTAGGATAGGGGGCCTGCAAAACCCAGGTGGCAAAATGGTTTGCCCCAGCGGTTCTCAGGCGAGCGATCGCAATACTGAGGCAAGGACTTTCAGGGCGCGCCATTCAAAATTACAAACTCTGGATATAGAGGTTGACCGAGTATCTATTTAGTAGTCTATCGGTTTTGGGGTGGATAAAGTTTTGAGTTTTCAGTTTTCTAGTCTTGCTTTTACCGATCGCTCAAAAATTTTTCTAAATTTGGTACATTCACCCAGGTTCCCGTCGCATTTGACTCGCGGGTCAAATCCATCAGCAATTGCGAGTAAACCCCTTCTCTCAGGGAAGGCACCAGAGATTCGCCCGCGTCAATTGCTGCTACCCACTTATCTACTACTCGAATAAACGGGGCGATTCTGCCGTCTGGATATACTTGAGGAAATTGCAATCTTTGAGGGATTTCGATCTCGGCTAAAGGCTGGCCTCCTTGGGAACCCCACAGGCGAAATCCGTGGACGTAATCTTGCTGGTTGTCGCTGCCCAATACTAATGTTCCTTTACTGCCGTAAATTTCTACCCAGTGTCCGCGTCCTTGATAGGTAACTGAGCTCAAGCAAACTTGACAAGGGATACCTCCTGCTAGTTCTAACATTAAGGTGCAGGAATCATCGGCATCTACTGGTTTGAATTTTCCCGAATCCTGCGGATCGGGGCGGGCGGTAATTCCTGTAATTAATTGCGCGGCCAGTCTCTCGGGCGGACCGAACAGCCAGTTTATATAATCGAAAACATGGGAACCTATAGCGCCCAAAACTCCGCCGCCCATTTCTTTTTGCGAGTACCAATTCCAAGGGCGGGATGCGTCGGCGCGACTGGATACCAGCCAGTCTATTTTAATTAAACGTTTTTCTCCGATATATTCTGCTGCTAGTAATTCTGCTAGCATTTGCCAAGCGGGGATGAAGCGAAATTCAAAATCCATCATGGCGATCGATCGCCCGTTCTTTCTGTCTGCAGTTGTTTGAGAGCTAGAATTTGCTAAATAATAGAGTTCTCTGGCTTCTTTGGCTGTTAAGGCTGTCGGTTTTTCTAACAATAAATGCTTGCCCGATCGCAATACTGTTTTTGCCATTTCAAAGTGCAGGAATGGCGGTGTGGAAATGCTGACGCCTGTTACTTCTGGTAGGGCAATTATTTGTTCGATCGAGCTGCAAGTGTAGGGAATATTGTGGGCAGTCGCGATCGCCTTAGCTTTGTCTAAATTGCGGTGGTAAACTGCTACTACTTCTGTTCTGTGGTGTGTTTGAAATCCGGGCAGGTGTACTTTCTGACCGAAACCCGTACCGACTATTGCAACGCCAATTTTAGACATAATTTAAATAGTTGATAGTTGACAGTTGAGAGTTGAGAGTTGACAATTGAGAGTCGATCTATGACAGCATTTTTGGTGGTAAGAGAGGTACAAATAGATTGCAGTAGGGACACGGCAATGCCGTGTCCTTGAGAGGATGACTGTTTTTATAGCAATAGTATTGAACTCGCTCTAACTAACCAGTAAAATATAGATCGCGAACGATCGCGCTGATGGCTAATATCAAGTACCAATTGTCAACTGTCAATTGTCAACTGTCAATTGATTTTTTACCTTAGATACCGTCCATTCGATTACTTTTTTTCCCAAATTAACGCCATCGAGCAAGTCAATTTCTCTGAGGCCGGTCGGGCTGGTAACATTAACTTCAGTAAGATAGCCTCCTATAATATCGATTCCGACAAAATAGAGTCCGTCACGCTGGAGAGTCGGCGCTAATTGAGCGCAAATTTCGCGTTCTCGATCGGTAATTTCGGTTTTTGCCACTCTACCGCCGACGGCCATGTTACCGCGAAATTCATTGCCTGTGGGAATGCGATTGACAGCACCGATCGGCTCGCCATTTAACAAAACGATCCGCTTATCTCCCTCTTTGGCTGAAGGTAAATAAGTCTGAACCATTACAGGAATTTTACCTTGCGTGCTGATTTCAACTAAGGAATTGAGGTTGCGATCTTCCGCTGATAAAAACAAGATTCCCTCGCCTGCTTTGCCACCCAAAGGTTTCAAAACAGCCGCTCCTTTTTCCTCAACAAATTGTCTGATTACTTGCTTGTTTTGAGAAACAATTGTTTCTGGAATCGCTCCTGTAAACTGCAAAGCATACATTTTTTCATTGGCCGCCCGCAATCCTTGAGGACTGTTAACTACTAAAGTTTTTGCGGGATCGATATTGTCTAACAGGTAAGTAGCGTACAGGTAAGGAATGTTGACTGGGGGGTCTGTCCGCATAAAAACTGCGTCCATTGCTTCTAGCGGCTGCAAAGTAGCTGTTTCCTGCTGGTACCAATTTTCAGTACTCTGCCAGCGTCCATCTACCAACCGTACTGGAGTTAGGGTCGATCGGCTCAGCATTCCCCAAGTTTTGCCACCGATGACGCTTAACTCATGGGCTTGAGTCGTCCAGACTTCGTGACCCAACTCTTGAGCTGCTTCCATCAGCACTACGCTGGTATCGTGACCTGGAATTAGCCTTTCGGGGGGATCGATAATGAATGCAAATTTCATTTGGGGTTAGCGCTTGTAATTGGTCGCTAGAAAATCAGCCAGACGAGCAATTATACAGCGAATGGCTGATGTTCGATCGTTAAATTGTTACCCAGCCAGCATCGGGTCTAGTTTGCCTTTAGCGTCGAGTTCGTGGATGTCGTCGCAACCGCCTACGTGTCGGTCGTTAATGAAAATTTGAGGCACTGAGCGCCGTCCGTTTGCCCGTTTTGCCATTTGAGATCGTGCTGCTTCGTCTCCATCGATCGCGTATTCTGTAAAGTTAACTCCCTTTTGCTTTAGCAGCGCTTTGGCACGGATGCAAAACGGACAGGTTCTCCAAGTGTAAATTTCTATTTTCGGGGTCATAGGATTTTCACAGAATAGCAATATTTTAATTATAATCTTAAGAAATCTTATATAAATTTTTATATAGTTGCAGGATAGATACAAGTTATGTCTTAGGTTATTTCTCGACTTGGATTTTTTACCTAGGTTAATTTAATCGACTGCTAACAACCAAAAAAATACTTTCACTTGCAGGAACCTACTGTTCCTCAAAGCAACTGCTGGTGCCTGCTGGCTAACGCTGCTGACCTGCGTGTCTGCCACGCTTTCTTCCCGAACAGAAAATTCCCGCACCTGTCAGTAGGAGTGCGGTGACAGTACCGGGTTCGGGGATCGCTGTCGATCTGGGGGCGCTGGCGCTCGTATATATACTTGAGAAGTTTGGCGACGGCAGCACTATCGGTCCTGGTGATGGTGACAGGGATGGTGTCACTATCGGTTCTGGTGATGGTGACGGGGATGGTGTCACTATCGGTTCTGGTGATGGTGACGGGGATGGTGTCACTATCGGTTCTGGTGATGGCGACGGGGATGGTGTCACTATCGGTTCTGGTGATTGTAGTTCTGGTTCGGGTGCTGTTGGAGATGCCGAGTTTGGGCTTGGAGAGCTGTCACTGCAGGCATCGGAATAGTTTCCCCGTCCGCACACGTCGGATGCAGCAACCACCGGAGGGGCCGCTGCTAGGTAGTAGAATCCTGTTGCTACTGCAGCAGAAAGTCCAATTGTTAGTTTTGCCAGGGGCGTACACATAACTCTTTAGTGAAACACGAGTAATATCGGAAGACAAACACAACAGATAGCAATAGTGGGAATATGTACGGGCAAGTATGTCAAAGCGATTAAAATACGTGAATTATGACAGTGACGGGAATTTGATAATACGCTTGAAGCGCTTGAGACAATCGCCCAAACGCTGCACTTTTGTTTTGTTCCACATTTGAGCCCGCTTGGTGCCGGATTTTGGTTTTTCGTTCCTTGTCGCGTGTCGTTGGCAACTTCTTATAAAATAGCTGTTACAGATAATATCTTATAGCTATCAAGATTGTTTTTGCCTGGACGACTGAACTCCGAAAATTAGCGATTTAGTCTAGCGATCTAGTCTAAGGAAAGCAAGCTCTACTGTATTGTACTCGGCCAACAAAATTTATGACTACTATTTAATAGTCTCACGTTTGCCAAATATCTGTCCTCAGTATATGTACGCATTTTGACTGCTGTCAACTGTTCCCTGGAAATATTTAAGTATTTACCGAAGGGAACCAGCGTACTGAATTAGCTGAGCTAGCCTGTGTCGCAAAGTTTCCATGCCTAGAGCCTTTGCTGCCGAAATAAATACGGCTTGAGGAAACTCTTCGCGGGCTAGGGCGAGAGTGTTTCCATCAACGGCATCGATCTTGTTAAAAGCTACAAGCGCCGGGCCGGGAGTTACGGGCATTTCGGTCAAAATATTCATGACCGATCGAATTTGACTTTGCCAAGCAGGATGTGATAAATCGACGAGGTGCAGCAGGGCATCGGCGTCGGTTACTTCTTCAAGAGTAGCGCGGAAAGCGTCAATTAGGGCGGGTGGCAGTTCGTGAATAAAGCCGACGGTATCTGTAAGCACAAAGGATAGGGGTGCACCGCCGGGGATCTCGGCGGGAACACTCAAGCGTCGCGTGGTGGGGTCGAGGGTGGCAAATAGCTGGTCGGCGGTGTAAACTGCGGCGTTGGTGAGGACGTTTAGCAGGGTGGACTTGCCAGCGTTAGTGTAACCGACGATCGCGATCGAAGGTACTTCTCGGTGGTGGCGCTGCTGCCGCAATCGGTAGCGGTGGGCTTGCAGTTGGTTGACTTCTTGCTGCAAGCGAGCTATGCGTTTGGCTATCGCCCGCCGTTCGGTTTCGAGTTTGGTTTCGCCGGGTCCTCTAGTACCGATCCCGCCCCCCTGTCTCGACATAGCTTGACCGCGGCCCCGCAGTCTGGGCAAACTGTACTGCAGTTGAGCGAGTTCGACTTGCAATTTGCCAGCGCCCGATCGAGCTCTTTGGGCAAAGATATCGAGAATGACCTCAGTACGATCCACTACGCGAATACCGATCTGAGTTTCGAGGTTGCGTACTTGAGCTGGAGAAAGGTCGCGATCGAACACTACAAGATTAGCGCTGACTGTTTGAGCGGTAAGAGCAATTTCTTGAACTTTACCCTCGCCCACGACGGTTTGGGGATGGGGGCGCGATCGTTTTTGCCGCAGAGTTTGCAGTACCTGACCCCCTGCTGTCTCTACTAAACGAACCACTTCTACCAATCCGTCCTCAAATTGCTGGGAGGTCATTTCCTGAGTCATCACTCCCACCAGCAACACTTTGTCTCGATCTGCATCAACCTCTTTGGCGACAAATTCCCCTTCAAAATCAGCTTCGAGTCCTTCGACTAAATCCAAAAAGTCTTGATTGGCGAGGGCATCCAAACTCAGCGGTTCAGATACTCTCCAGAGAAAGGAGGATTTCAGTGTGCCAGTTGTTGACTGGGTGCCGACAACTGAGGACTCAGCAGACAAATTTGTTTCCGGCAATTTCTGTGCTGTACCAGTTCCGCCTTGCGTGTCTTCTGTAAAATTTTCCCCTTGAGGTATCAAGTGAGCTAGATAAGCTTGTTGAATGTAACCTGTCGCACCGCCGCCCCGGCGCTGAAATCCTCCACCTGTCAGCGTCAGCCAAACTAAAGCGTCCAGGCGCTGAATTGCCATTGCTGTTAGGGCTGCTTCGCTGGGCGTTTCTGGCTTGAGGTGGGTGGCGATGCAGCGGATGCCACTGAGGCGACCTCCGCCGTAGCGGGGCAATTCTAGGGGCGGAATCTGAGTTTGGCGGGGAGTACCCACGCCGACGCGGATGACTTGACCGCGGCGGTTGATATAAACGCAGATGGGCTCGTCTATTTCGGTGCTGATGGCGGCGGCGCGCTGGGCAAATTCTGACGTGGTGAAGCGGTCGCCCGGTAGTCTTTGGTGGTAAAGCCGTTCGAGTTGTTTGAGCTGGCTGGACTTTAAACCCTGAATGTTGCCGTAGATGGTTTCGATAACTTTTGCTCCTTATTTCGATCGAAACAACTTGAGAGGGTAGGAACCCCCAATTTATATTTTAATTAAATCGAGAGCGATCGTGTTCCACTCTGAAGTAGAAATTTGCAGCCACTCAAGTCTGTTGAAGGTAGGAAGCAGCCTGAATTGCGCGATCGACCTGTATCTCTCCATCGTTCGTTGTGTTTAGCTTCTCAGTAGTGTGGGATACAATTAATAATTTAAATAGCAGTGCTATACAAAACTTAACACGCTTTTTTTAGAATAGGAATCTTTCTTTGGACTTGGGTTAGTTTTGAGACTTCAGGCAGATAGCAAGGTAGAAAATCGCCAGGTACGATGATAGTCGAAACATAGTTAAGGAATGTAAATCGATGGAAACCCGTCCTACTAACTTACCTCCTACCGCTAATGCCTACAACGGCAAAGATCGGAATGCTTTTCTATTCGGATTCACCCCTCAAGCTGAGCTGTGGAACGGTCGCTTAGCGATGATTGGTTTCTTGGCTTATCTGCTGTGGGATATGGCAGGCTACAGTGTTCTGCGCGACATTCTTCACTTTTTGCCTACCTATATCGCTCGCTAACAATAGGCAACTGTTTTTCCTGTCCGGTTCGATCGGCAAATGCTCGATCGACCTGACAGGTTAAAACTTACAAAAGATAGCAATTATTGCTTGACGATTTTGGATTTTTCAGCACAGTTAACTAACACTAACAGTCCCGATCGCACTCTGACAAAATAAATCAGCTTTTTTACCGAATCTGCGGTAGTTCGGGAAGTTTTTTCGCGACAAAACCCGGTTTGTCGCCCCTCACGTGCAGTCGATGATTGGAGGAAATTGCGATCGCACTTGCACGGTAAAGCTGGAGTTAACGCACAGAATTGCTTTATAAATGCGAGTGCGACTGTTGTATTTTTACTCTGAAATTACTCTGAAATCCGAGCGTTCTTAATAGTTTATTGAAAACCGGAGGAATTAATAATGATTGACTCAAACCTACTAGCTGTAGTACAATCTGCTGTGACTGACACAGCTTCGGGAACCTGGCAAAAACCGATAATCATGTTTGCTTGCAATCTTTTAGCATTGTTAGTTCTCAGCCGCAGAATTTGGCACCCGCACGTCGGTCCGAAAATGCCTTTGCCTTTTCCATCTCTGTTCAATAACGTTAGCGTACCGGCATTCTTGGCTTGCATGAGCGCAGGTCATTTACTGGGAGTTTTTACAATTTTGTCGCTGGGTATTGACAGAGTTATTTAATATTAAGTGGATAGTGGATAGTTGAGAGTTGAGAGTTGAGTTAAATCTCTATTTTACCTCGCTGTCAAGCATCAATTGTCAATTATCCACTGCCCGATCGAAATTTTAGCATTTATTTGGTTGACTTTGAGACTTGATGTAGTATATTGAAAATGGTTATCATTACACAGGTTGAGAGGTAAAGTATGGTGAGTGCAGGGGCGATCGAATCAATTCCCGAATCAATTCTCGAATCAATTCCCGTAACCGTTCTCACAGGCTATCTGGGTGCAGGAAAAACTACACTGTTAAACCGCATTTTAACCCACGAACACGGCAAAAAAGTTGCAGTCATCGTCAACGAATTCGGTGAAGTGGGTATTGACAACCAACTGATAATCGATGCAGACGAAGAAATTTTCGAGATGAACAACGGCTGCATTTGCTGTACGGTTCGCGGCGACTTAATTCGGATTATCGGCAACTTGATGAAACGGCGCGACAAATTCGACCACCTCGTTATCGAAACCACAGGTGTAGCAGACCCCGCACCCGTAATTCAAACATTTTTTGTAGATGAAGATATGCGGGACAAAATGCTGCTGGATGCAGTTGTTACTGTAGTCGATGCCAAGCACATCCACCAACACTGGGATGCAGACGAAG
>JBOFTL010000531.1:0-23163 GCA_051652045.1 Microcoleus sp.
TCATCCATGCCCGTGAGAGTTGCAGTAAATAAACCGGAACTTGTGGCTTGAAATTTATACCAATCATTAGGATCGATCGCGCCTACCCAACCTTGAATTGTTCTCGTAGAACCGATATCTGGAGTTGTAAATACATTGCTAGTATTGTTAAGATTGTCAGGCTCGGAATTAACTTCGATCGTGACTTTTGCTGCACCGAGAGGGCCGCTAACTCGGTTATCAGTAATCGTTGCCGTGTAATTCCCAGGAACGACAGCAGGAACAGTCAGTCCCCCTGCAATATTTGGGGCTGCAAAAGTATTGGGCAAAATCGTGGTATCTAGAGCGCCGAGACTATTTAAAATCGGGCTGGAACTAGGATCTTTGATGGTTACGAAAGGTTGAAGGTTGATACCAATACTGTTAGTTATTACTTTCACTTTGGCGGGTTGTCCCGGTACTAGCCCCTGCAATACAAAGTTCTCAATTTTCGGATTTCCGGGGGTGATATCTAAGGTTTGACTGAAACCTAGCGGTAAATTAAAAGTTGCCATTTTTTTACTCCGTTAAACAAGTCGATCGTGAATTATGAATACCCTTAAATGGAAAGTAAATCTGTGCCATTGGAAGTTAATCCAATAGCTGTTTTCTCTATTCGGTTACTCTTTTTAGAAATGCTGGCAAAGATCGATCGAGAGAAATTCCACAACTTTATTCGCAGTCGTTCTGACAATTGCTATGCTGCACTGCTATTGTCAGAAACTATTTACGTTTTTGCCGTTTAACTCTAATTAAATTTCGATCGGTAAAACATTACTTCACTAAATTCTGGATGGCTCACAGCTTCCGCTGTGGCGGTATCGATGCACGACTGCTTTACCCGATAGGGTTCAGTTAGTGCTAAAAAACGATCGCGCGTAGGTTGGGACCAGAAACAAAACCCAACACAATCGCTACAATTCTCCTTAACTGAACCGTTTTGCTGCTTTACCTTCATTCCCTCGCGAGAGCAACTACAGAGGGTTATGCGATCGCAAAGTTTGTTTTGCCTACCATAAGATGCAACAAACTTCTGTGTCTACTTTTACTTTATTCTTTGATTTTGGAAACTCACCTTAAGAAAACATTAAGAAATAGATATTTTGTATTATTTTAAGGTATAGCAGCAAAAGCACCCGCTATCTCCCACGAGCTAGCAGGGTCATTGGATTTTAGATTTTAGATTTGGGATCGATTCCACGGATCGATCCGGGGGGCTTTTACCATCGAGAAGTTATTGGTCATCAACTGTAGCCTTTGTTGAAGATTAAATTCTCAGCAAAGGTTTTATTAGGAACGATCTCTCCTTCGCTCCCGAGTTGTGTAATGTACTTATACCGCTCCCTGCGTGAAAACCCGGTAGTTTTGTGCAAAAATCAGATCGCGTACCTGATTCGATCGGTGTAAACCGAAGCTCACAGCAGAGTTTCGCAGTTCCTATAACTTTATTCTCTCTGTATATTCACGAGCGCCCAACTTGGGTTTAAACTGAAATCAGACTACAAGCTATATTGATTTCTCCGTTCGGAAATCATAAATCAGTTAGAGCAAAGACAGGGAGTAAAATCTAATGGCGAATAATTCTAGCGCACAAGTTCAAAAAGTTGCCCGCATTCTAGCCGAGTGTTTTATTGACGATCCTTATTTTCAGTTGCTATTTGGTGACATTCCAAATAAGCTTGAGGCTGTCGATGCTTATTTTGAGTTATTTATTGCTGATGCGATGGAGCGAGGGGAATTTACGATCGCGCCTGATGAACAAGGAGCCTGTGTTTGGTATCCTGCTGAAGTAGAAATTTTTAACGATAGATTCGAGCAAACTTTAATTGAAATAGTTTCAATTGTCTCTCGTTTTGCGGGTGAAGAAGCTCGCCAACGCTTCGAGAATTTAATCCCAAAAATCGGTGACAGCGTACCGCAACAAACCCATTGTGAAGTGTTTTTTCTAGGTGTAAAACCATCTGTAAGAAGTCAAGGAATCGGTAAATTTTTGTTGCAACCAGTCCTAGATTATACCGATACAAATCAAGTCGGTTGTTATCTAATTTCTTCTAATACACGCAATCTATCATTTTATCAAAGGCATAATTTTAAAGAATTAAGTTCGATCGAAATTACTGCTAATTACTCAATGACTGGAATGTGGCGCGATTTTGCCAATTAGTAACGCAAAGAATCTGATGCCAAGCGGAAGATTTATCAAGGCAATGCCTAACCCTGATTTGGTATAAGATCTCTTTGTACCTCAGTTGCATCAAAAGTGCTGTATCTATTCAGCCAGTCCTATGTAACTGCAACCTGCTATCTATTTCTTGCCACCGCAAGCAGCTAACTTTTTCTCATCGCACAATTCTCGAAACATTAAATCCCCTATTGATTCGTAACCCTGGGGAGTCAGGTGTACTCCGTCTCGAAAATATTTTTCTACGCGACGTGTTTGCAATTTCGACCAACCTTCGTGAATATCTATAGTTTCAATTTTCAAAACTTTAAGCTTTGCGAAAAACTCCGACTTAAACTTGGGTTGATTCGGTACCGGCAATAAATCGGCCCGATCGGGAGTGTACAATACAAATAAGGGAATATTTTTAACCCGCACCAAAGCAACTATTTGCTCTAGTTTTTGCATATTTTCCTTAAACCTTACTTCTTCAGATACCGACGCTCCCCCAGGAGTAGAATCAGACTCAAACAAGCTTGATATTTTGGGCAAAACGTGATTTTCAACAGCTTCTTGAATTGCAAATAATCGTTTTTGATTCAGCGTCATCCCGTGATTTTCCCCCAGGCCAATACCACTTGTAGGTTGCACCAAATCGTGAGTGCCGATTTGCAAAATTACAGCATCGCTGCCAAAAGTGCCAAACTTGCGAATATAGCCTAACTGATTGCCGATTCCCCATGAACCTGCAGAAGCATTCAGCACTTCAACTCGCTGTTTGATTCCCACCAAACGGGCTTCTAATAACTCGGAAATAGTTTCTTTTTGGTCGGTAGTATTGTTGCCGTTGAGAACGGAATCTCCAGTGATTAAGATTCTTAAAGTACCGTCGGGTTTTTGAGCGACTATCGGTTCCGATCGCTGAGAAAATTCATTGTACTCAATTCTATTACCAAAGCGGTATACAATTTGATTGGGTGAAAATATGTAGCCAGTGTCTCGATCGGCCTGCATCAAAGCAGGATCGCCAAATCCCAACAATCGCAAACTGAGTTCGATCGATCCAACAAGTGCGATCGTCCTGCTAACTGGCATCCAATACTTATGTTTTAATTTCATTTAATATTAAACTAATCTATAATACGATCGATCCTAGCAAAATTTTCATCCTTCAGGACTTACGCATAAAATGTTTTAAAATACTACCCATAACAGTATGGTGCGCAATGCAATCCCTACGAATAGAGTCCGTGCGTAAGTCCTGTCCTTACCTTGCGGGTATAGTAAGGTGCGCAATGCGCACCCTACGAATAGAGTCTGCTACTACCCATAACAGCAAGATGCGCAATGCAAGCCCTACGAATAGAGTCCGCGTGTAAGTCCTGTCGTTGCTTTGCGGGTGCAAGGCGATCGATTTGATGCCGATAAACAGATCGAAAATTTCGCAACTGCGACTGTCGTAGAGGAGAAATCCCGATCTAGCGGTAATTAGTAAATTGCAAAGCCACCGGATAATCTTCTTGCTTCAAGCGCACGATAACCGACTGCAAATCGTCCTTAGCCTTAGCAGAAACTCGCACGGCATCGCCTTGAATGGAACCCTGTACTTTTTTAAACTCTTCGCGGATTAACTTTGTAATCTGCTTGGCAATTTCCTGACTGATTCCCTTTTGAAGCTTAATCTCTTGACGCACCCGATTGCCACTAGCGGATTCGACTTTCCCGTAATCAAAAATTTTCAAAGATAAATTCCGCTTGGCAGCTTTAGTTTGCAAAATAGTGTGGATTGCATCAAGGCTAAATTCGCTGTCTGTATTGACAACTATCGATTCCGCACCCAATTCTACGGTTGTTTTGGTATCTTTCAAATCGTAACGGCTTTGGATTTCTCGTACAGTTTGGTCAACCGTATTAACTAATTCTTGGCGATCGAAGTCGCTGACAACATCAAATGAATAACTAGCAGCCATAATTCTATTTCTCGTAATTGGTAATTGGTAATTGAGAGTTGAGAGTTGAGAGTTGATAGTTGATAGTTATTAATTATCTATTGTTACCCAGAGCGCTACCAATTGTTAATTGTCCGTTGTCCGCTGCGATCGCAATCGCTGTCCATTGTCAATTGTCAATTGTCAACTGTCAACTATCAACTACTACTAACAGCGATCGAACTAAACACAAATAAACTAGCAGTACAAAAAGAACTAATGCCGAACATGAACGATCGCCCCAGCGGCACATTCGCGATGTAGAAAACAGAAAACAACAACCGGGCTACCACAAATGCGATCGCAGCTAAACCTGCCTGCTGCGAATTCACCCCCGTCACAAAAGCCATCAAAGACGCCGCTGAAAACAGCATGAACGTCTCAAAGGAATTTTGGTGAGCCCAGGTTGCCCGCTGAGCGTAAGCAGGCAACCTCTCAAACATCGATCGGGGCGCTTCTAGATCGTAGCCCACCTGCAAGCGGCTGTAGGCAACCACCAAAAACGGCGCGTACACCAAGGTCGCCGCCGCCGCCACGCAATAGAGCAAAACTGCCGGTACCGGCAATCCTAAGACCATCAACCCCTCACTTGTCAATCAAAATAGAACAAAGTCACCACCTTACGCTGATCTTCGGCATCCCGGCAAGTTTGCAGCAAAGTGTGGCTTTCGTGGAAAGCAAAACAGATCAGTTGCTGGCAGCGAGAAACAATCTCCTGATTGCACACAGCGCTGGCTTCTCCCAGAGACAAACTGTCATTTTTGGGATTTTCTACCAAATGTATCACTTGTTCGAGCTGCTCGCGAGACTCTCTGGGTTGGCGGCTCAGGCTTTGGGGCAAGATTACCGTCAGCAGATTCGGATCTGCTCGCATCGCCCCCCGAATCGCCGCCGAATTGGTACCCGTAGCTCCAGAGGTGATGAGCTGATTGCCTCCCAGAACCAGGGCGTAGCTCAGCATCTCAATTAGTTGCTGGTGGGTAATAGGAACGTGGCGAGAACCCAAAATAGCAAGCCGCTTGGAGCTTGTTTGTTGGATCGCGGCAAGTTCTTGTAAAAAGTCGTCAACTCTGGGTAGATCGATTGATTGACTCAAAGAATTTATAAAGTTGAATAAAACTACGTTGTGGATTTTAGCAGACTCATTACCAATTGCTACCAAAAAGAAATTAAGAATTGCATATCAAATTAAATAATATCAAATTCAGTGGCAGGGGTAGGCGCGGAGGCACTACCCTACAAAACTTGAGTTTTGGCACTCAATTGCCCAGCCCCAAGGAAGCCATGACTCCGTTCAGGTCAAAATGCTCTGCCATTAGCTGAGTGACGCATTCTACCTTAATCGGCTCGTGCAGTCGCACGTTACCAAAAGTGCTGTCGATAATTTCTACCGTGGCTAAGGTATCCAAATCTACAGACAACACCGGGATTTCTACTTCTTCTGCCCTGCTGAGCACTAGAGGAGAAGGAGGCAAATGTCCGGTGAGAATCAGACATTGAGTCGAGCTTTCCAGGGCTGCTAGCTGGATGTCGGTGCGATCGCCCCCCGTCACCACCGCCATATTTCTGGCTTGGCGAAAATACCTCAGAGCGGAGCTAACATTCATCGCGCCAATTGTCAAGGTTTCCACCATCAAATCCAAACGGTCTGGACGGCAGAGGACCTCTGCTTTTAATTGGTAAACGAGTTCATTGACACTGACACTGCGCAGCAGGGCGCTTCGCGGCAGCATTCCCAACACTGGAATGCCGGAACTCATCAGAAACGGCCGCACGATCGAGGTGATGGATTCGAGTTTGTCGGAAGGAACGTCGTTGAGAACAACCCCCAACAAGCGATCGCCCAGCCTCCGCTTGGCCGACAGCAAATCATCTACATACAGATCTGTCGGGCGGGCTACCAGCAACACCGAAGCACCAACAGACTCAGCTACTTGAGACAAAGACAAGTCAAACAAACTGCCTTCTTCCAGATTGGCGGGGCCTTCCAACAGAACTAAATCCGTGTTTTGGACTTGCGAATAAGCTGCCAGAGACGCACGGTAGTCTGTCTTTTCTTCTCCCCGCAGGCGTTTGTGAACCGTTGCTTCATCCAAAGACAGCAGGGTTAACGGTACTTGGTTGTCTGGGAGATTCAGCGTTTCGGCGGCGAAGCGCACGTCAGCCTCAGCGACACCGGGGCGATCGGAACTAAAACAAGTTCCCAAAGGTTTGCTGTAAGCGACAGTCATTCCTTTTGCCTGGAGTCCGAGTGCTATTCCCAGGGCGATCGCGGACTTGCCGCTGTAAGCTTTTGTAGAACCGATCAGCAAATACTTAGTCAATTTAGTTACGCCTTCTCTCCTTAATTTGGATTAGTCTGTTTCAAACTTTTTTTCAAAAAAGTTATTTTAATAACTATTTTTTCACAATTGTTGCCATCTAAACAGTTTTTTTTATGATATTCTGCGAGATTTTTAATATTAATGCCGATCGAACTTAAGTCTAGCGGGGCGGGATCTTTTGCTACCCCCTCCGCTAAACCCTGTGTCCCTACACGACCTTCGTTTTTTCTACACTAGAATATTTTTAGGGCGAGACTGCTGCTGCTACTCATCAATGCGCATCAGCTTGCGGTAGAAGCCTTTGGAAAAATCCACAGCCCGAGTCCGCTGCAAAGTCAGTAGCACGTCGATTAAGTAGCCGACAAATTCTGAACTTTGGATGGTTATTTCGTAGCTTTGTTCGGCGTTGCCATCAAACAGTACCCGACAGCGAGTCAAATCGATCGGCAGCGAGGAGAGATTCCAACTAGCTACAAAAGGAACATCTTCGCCGCCGTCAATTTTTCGAGCACCTTCCAAGGTTTTGAGCTTGTAGAGGCTGATCGCCAGGGGCAAAAACTTGCGCCGCGGTTCCGGGCAGAATGGCGAGTAGACTTTTACTTCTTTTTCATCGGCTGGCTTTAGTTGAGGAATAGCCACGTTTCCACCTGCTTTAAAACTAAATTTACTCTGAATAGTGGGACTAGCGCTCAATTAATTGCTGCGTCTAAATCCCGATCGCGCTTTTCACGTCGATTGTAAGCCAGACAAGATGCAACCGCAACCGATCGCCCTTTTTTGGAGCCAGAGTTGGGACAGTGCGATGCTTCGATCGGACTTACGCAAATAGTTTGACACGCTACATATATCGGTAAGGTGCGCAGTGCAAGCCCTACGGATAGAGTCTGTACGTAAGTGATGTCTTAATTTGCGGGAGTCGATCGCGCGTTGACACTAATTACACCGAATATTTTTTCACAAAATATCATTTAATTTTTGTAAAAATCGAGATTTTTTCATATAAAAAAAGTCGATCGAACCAGATAAGTAAGTAGGGCTTTCCTCTATTAAAAATCGAAGAAATATTTACGCCGATTTTGATGTTGGCAGAGGATTGCGCGTGGCAAAGCAACTTCGATCTTTTTTTTACAACAGGTTAAACTCATGTACCTTTCAACACGTACTGCTGGTTTTCGCAATTTAGCTTTATCTGTGGTTAACGGTGCAATTACCTTAATTGTGCTGTTAATTGCGCCTTTGGGATTAGCTGCGGTAATTATTAACACCTTGTTAATAGCAGCAGCGACTTTTGCGGCAGGAGAAATAAGCGATCGCATCATCCGTTACCTTCAGCCGGGTAGGGATGAAGAAATCTTTCGCAATTCCCAGCAAATGCAAGCGCGCGATCGACGGCAGATCGATCGGCGCTAACAACTGGTAATTTCCAAGTAAGTTTCGCATTTCAATAAACCTGTAGGGGGGGGTCGCCAAAGACTTTCAACGTAGCAGCCAGGTTAAATAAACCCGCCCCACCCCACAAATAACACCCAAATCCCCCCCGATCGACATTGCTGCAAGATCTCAATTTGAAGCAACTATAGCGATCGCAAATCATTTGTAAAACTCTTGCTCCCTCCCCTTAGTAAGGGGAGGGCTGGGGTGGGGTTAAAAATTTACGATTCATTGGCGCTCGCTATAGGACACGGCAATGCCGTGTCCCTACAATTCTTGAGGAATTACCGTGAAAACACTCTACGTTTCTCAACCAGATTGCTATCTGGCACTCCAACAAGAAAACATCATTGTCAAAAAAGGCGATACCATCCTCACCAAAATTCAAATCCCGCATTTAGAACAGATTCTCGTATTTGGTAAATCCCAAATTTCTACCCAAGCAATTCGTACTTGCTTGTGGCGAAATATTCCCATCGCCTATCTTTCGCGGATGGGATACTGTTACGGACGGATTCTTCCGATCGAACGCGGCTACAGGCAACTCGCTCGCTACCAACAGCAACTCGAATTCCACCATCGCTTATTAGCAGCCAGAGAAATCGTCGCTGCCAAATTAAAAAACAGTCGCATTATCTTGCAGCGCATCCAGCGAAAACGCTTGGATTCAGAAACTGTTGCTTTCGCGATTAAAAGCTTAGAATGCCTCAGCGAAAAAGCAACGCGATCGGAAACGATCGACCGACTGATGGGCTTGGAAGGAGCCGGGGCGGCGACTTATTTCTCAGCATTTGGTGAATGTTTGTCGGTTCCCGAATTTGTATTTGTTTTCCGTTCCCGCCGCCCGCCGGGGAATCCGGTTAATGCGATGTTGAGTTTTGGATATCAGGTTTTGTGGAATCATTTGCTGTGTTTAATCGAACTCCAAGGACTCGATCCTTATCAAGCTTGTTTGCATCAAAATTCCGATCGCCATGCAGCCTTAGCTTCCGATTTAATCGAAGAATTTCGAGCTCCGATCGTCGATTCTTTAGTGCTGTGGCTGATTAATACAAAAGTCATGGATGCCAGCGCTGATTTTGTTTACCGCAATAGCGGCTGTTTCTTGAACGATTCCGGTAGAGCCAAATTTCTCCGTGCTTTTTTGCAGCGCATGGAAGAAGAAATTCAAACAAATTCGGGCGAAAAACAGCCGCGCTGGGATTTGTTCGTGCAGCAAGTTAAGGCTTACAAGCAGTTTGTTTACAATCCGCAAGTGCCCTACAAGCCTTATCGAAGTCATTAGTTCGGCTCTTAATTAATTCGGCGGTTGAAACAGTCAGGGGAAAATCTCCAAAAACAACTGACGATCTCGGCTCTTAATTAATTCCCTCGGCGGTTGAAACCGCTCCGAGGGTGCAAAATCGAATGTAGCTCTCACGTTGCGATTTTCACCCTCGTCTGCACGAACAAAATCGGCCTGCGCCGATTAAATCTTAATTAATTCCCTCGGCGGTTGAAACCGCTTCTACACGAACAAAATCGGCCTGCGCCGATTAAAGAATCAAGAGATTATAAACTCTGGTTCGATCCCAGTCCTCTTCTAGAGGACTTTCGCTATGAGACAGGGAATTAATTCCCTGTCGGAATTTGGGGTGATGCGTAAATCCTATTTGCGCAAATCAAAACTTTTTACCAAACAACAATTCATATGTACTTTTACGTTGTGGTGTACGATATTCCTTGTGACAAGCGCCGCCAAAAAGTTTTTAACTTACTATCGGGTTACGGCACTTGGGTGCAATATTCGGTTTTTGAGTGCGTCTTGTCTCAACGTCAATTTGACGAATTGCGCGATCGCCTGCGGGGACGGGTAAATTTAGACGAAGACAGCATTCGTTTTTATCCTTTGGCAGCCCGAAGTCTTAGCCAGGTAGAAACTTGGGGTGCGGGCCCGCCGGTGACTGGGCCGCCAACTTCGGTCGTTGTCTGAAGTATTTTTTTTGACACTTGACAGAGAGGAAAATCTCGGTTAATATAACTGCATTGCTAGATTTTGGCAGAAATTCACACAAAATCAAAACAAGTGTGAAGTACAAATCGCTACCAAAATTAACAGTACCAGTACCTAGAAAATTGAATATGTCAAAGTAGTGTTTTAGCAGTTCGATCGTTTAACGAAGCGACCGCCTCGCTAAATGGCTGAAACACAGATTCCCTCGTCGAGGCGGTCGCTTGCTTTTCCAGTAAGGGTTTCAGCGATTTTCGAGCTGTGTTTTTAGGTCGAAAGCAAGCTGAGCATAAGAGGTGGTCGCAAACTGCTTCTGAACCCCTTACTGGGTAAGGCTTCTACAATGAGGGGTTGCAATTCACATTTCCCCGCAAGGGGATTGAAACAAGCAACTTAGATAGCGCACCTTTATCTAAGTTAAAGGTTGCAATTCACATTTCCCCGCAAGGGGATTGAAACTTTAGAAAAAGAATTAGTAAATTCAATTGGAAAGACCAATGCTGGTTGCAATTCACATTTCCCCGCAAGGGGATTGAAACTTTAGGAATGTAGATAACTCCTGAATCTTGATATATAAAGGTTGCAATTCACATTTCCCCGCAAGGGGATTGAAACTCGTGCCGTTGCTGCACGGTACGCTGGGCGTGTTCCTCGGGTTGCAATTCACATTTCCCCGCAAGGGGATTGAAACCCAAAAGCACACGCGGTATCGCCGGCGGCGACGGCACCGTGTTTGTTGTTGCAATTCACATTTCCCCGCAAGGGGATTGAAACCTGGTATCACACATCACTTAAAAAAATTATATCTTCTGTTGCAATTCACATTTCCCCGCAAGGGGATTGAAACCATCGCCATTGTCGCTAATCATCAACCAAGCAGCCCAGTTGCAATTCACATTTCCCCGCAAGGGGATTGAAACACGAACTGACCAAGGTTTTTTGGAAATTGAACATAGTTTTATTCTCAAGTTGCAATTCACATTTCCCCGCAAGGGGATTGAAACGATCATCTGTTAAATCAAGTTGGCTAGTGTAAAGATGTTGCAATTCACATTTCCCCGCAAGGGGATTGAAACTTTAATACCAACAAATTCGACATCTGGAGCAATTAGGTTGCAATTCACATTTCCCCGCAAGGGGATTGAAACTCTTAATTCTGTGACTAGAGTGATCTGATTGATTTCAAGTTGCAATTCACATTTCCCCGCAAGGGGATTGAAACAATTCAAGTGCTGTTATGTAATCGTCGTCATCATCATCATGTTGCAATTCACATTTCCCCGCAAGGGGATTGAAACATTCTCTGTTGGTTCCCCACGTACCGAGATCCGGCATGATAGTTGCAATTCACATTTCCCCGCAAGGGGATTGAAACTCTGAACAACCAAAGCACCATTCAGACTTGAAATCATGTTGCAATTCACATTTCCCCGCAAGGGGATTGAAACAAAACTTCTAATGACATTGAGATATTGGCTATATCTTTAGTTGTTGCAATTCACATTTCCCCGCAAGGGGATTGAAACGTCCGCCCCCGATGGTCCGCACCCGCCTTTCATCATCCTGTTGCAATTCACATTTCCCCGCAAGGGGATTGAAACTCAAAACTCCTGCAAAAACTGACACAAATCAAGTCTGACACTCCCCATACCGCAAGTAACACATCAGAAACTGGTAAAGTAAATACCTATCCTTAAATTCAAAACTATTGGTAGTTAAACCGATCGACCTATGCAGGAGAGTTCTTGGCAAGAAAGCAGCGCTGGCAGCGAGCTTAATATAGACATCCCCACCACAGCCCTCGAAGACTTCGGAAGTTTGCTCTCAAACTCCCTTGAGGGCAAGATATTTGCCGATCCAGCCGGCGGGGATCTGAATCTGGAAGCGCAAGCAGAATTGCCAGGTACTCTGCCCGCTTCACCTTCTTTTCCTCAAAGCTTGTACCGGGGAAGGCGGGGAAAAGCCGCGATCGTCCTCAGTGCAGTTTGGGGCGGCACGATCGCCCTGCACTTGGTTTCTTGGGGCCCGTGGCTGGTGTGGGGGCTGACGGGTTTGTTGTGGATGCAAGCTTTTAGAGTGGTTTTTGCCATTCCTAAACCCGCACCGGCACCACTTTCAGATGAAACTCGCGCAGATTGGCCCTACGTTTCGCTGTTGGTGGCTGCGAAAAATGAAGAAGCGGTAATCAGCAGGTTGGTAAAATCGATCGGGGATTTAGATTATCCGATCGACCGTTACGAATTGTGGGCGATCGACGATCGCAGTACCGACAGCACGCCGCAGGTACTTGAAGAACTTACCAAACAGTACCCACAATTGAAAGTATTTCGCAGGGACGAAAACGCCAGCGGCGGCAAATCGGGAGCTCTCAATCAAGTGCTGCCCCTAACTCGCGGGGAATTCGTAGCGGTATTCGATGCCGATGCGACAGTGACGCCGGACTTGCTGCGGCGGGTATTGCCGGTATTCGATCGCGCCGAAGTAGGTGCGGTGCAAGTCAGAAAATCGATCGCCAATGCCCCCCTAAATTTTTGGACTCGCTCTCAAGAAGCCGAAATGGCTCTTGACAGTTTTTTTCAACAACAGCGAACGGCGATCGGGGGTATCGGAGAGTTGCGCGGTAACGGTCAATTCATGCGGCGATCGGCCTTGGAAAGCTGTGGCGGCTGGAACGAAGAAACCATTACCGATGACTTGGATTTAACTCTGAGGCTGCATTTAGATTCGTGGGATATTGAATTTCTCGTGTTTCCAGCCGTGGCGGAAGAAGGAGTCACCAGTGCCAAAGCCCTCTGGCACCAGCGCAATCGCTGGGCGGAAGGCGGCTACCAGCGCTATCTTGACTATTGGAAGTTAATTGCTCGCAACCGGATGGGCACTGGGAAAACTTGGGATTTATTCGGATTTTGGGTAAGTCAGTATCTGTTACCTACGGTGGCTTTTCCCGATTGTTTGATGTCAATTTTGCTGCGCCGGATGCCGATTGCCACTCCCCTAACTGCGATGACCGTTACTCTGTCTGTAGTGGGAATGTTTGTCGGTTTGCGCCGCACTCGCAAAGAGACTAAATTTGAAGTTAAAAGAGTTTTTGCCACCTTGCTGCAAACTCTAATGGGTACTGTGTATATGTTTCACTGGCTGTTGGTAGGGGCGGTGACGGCTCGAATTTCGATACGTCCCAAGCGCCTGAAATGGGTGAAAACTGTTCATCAAGGCACAGAGGCGGCGATTGCCAAGCATTAAGCCGGGAGCAATAATTAAAAGGCAATAATTAATCAGTAATCGGCAATACAAAAATCGAAAATTCCAAGTAATTTAACAGCAAATTTTGATTTTTAATTTGAAAAATTGCTAATTACTGATTATGTTATGTTCGATCGCGCGCGATCGAATTAGTTCGTAGTTATGAAATGTTTTTTCTCGTCAATCGGCAAGATGTGATATTATGGATCGATACGGTTTACTTAAGATGGTCATTGCGAGGGACGAAGCAATCGCAGTATCTCTTTTTTATAGGGTTTTACCCCCAGGGCAGTCTGAAGTAAACGGTGTTGTATTATGGATTAATTGTTAATTGTTAATTGCTTGTAGCAAAATATGGATTGAAATATTGTACTAATGCGGTTACTGACCTCCTTTATAAATCCTTCGCTTGGAGCCAGAGACTTTGCGATTGCCTCGCTTCGCTCGCAATGACAATAACGGGAGTGGTAAACCAAGATTCACTATTACTCCTCGCCTCACGATCGGTCGATCGGTGATAATCAAAGTGCGTAGTGCTCCTGAATAATTATTTGGACTCGATATTGTTGACATGGATTTATTAGAGTACCAAGCTAAAGCTTTATTTCGGCAGATGGCAATTCCAGTATTGCCGTCGCAGCGGATTGACAATCCGGCAGATCTCAAAGGACTGAAAATTCCTTACCCAGTGGTACTCAAATCCCAAGTGCGGGCAGGAGGTAGGGGTAGGGCTGGAGGCATCAAGTTTGCAGAAAACACGATCGATGCCGTGGCAGCAGCCCAAACTATTTTTAATTTGCCGATTGTCGATGAGTATCCCGAAGTCCTGCTAGCAGAGGCAAAGTACGACGCAGATCGAGAACTTTACCTGGCGGTACTCCTGGACCCAGTGGCCCGCCGGCCGGTACTTTTGGGCTCGCAACAAGGAGGGATGGATGTCGAAGGGGCGATCGAGCAAATGCAGCAGGTTGCAGTAGACCAGGACTTTTCCCCTTTCTACGCGAGGCGGCTGATGGTGAAAATGGGATTGCAGGGAGACTTGATTCAATCCGTAAGCGCGATCGTTGAGAAAATGTACCGGCTGTTTGTCGAAAAGGATTTAGATTTAGTAGAAATCAATCCCCTCGGCATCAGTCCGACGGGAGAAGTCATGGCGTTAGATGGTAAAGTGAGCGCCAACGATGAGGCTTTGGGGCGACATCCCGACTTGGTAGCGATGAGCAGCAAAAAACCAGCTTCCGGGATGGCGGGCGATCGCAAAAACCCCAGTTTACCCGATCGCCGGGGTTCTTTCTCAGACCTGCTGCACTCACCACCGGAGTTTGACCCGCAACCCGAACCTCCAGCACCCAACCTTCAACCCCTAAAATTGGTAGAACTAGAAGGCAATATCGGGATTTTGTGCAACGGGATCGGCTTAACAATGGCGACTTTGGACGCCGTAACCCACGCCAAAGGCAAACCGGCTAATTTTGTCAATCTCGGTTCGCTCGATCGCGACTTCGCCACCTCGGCCCTGCGGGAACGCGCGGAGTTGGGTTTAGAGTTAGTCGCTCAGGATAAAAGCGTTAAGGTGATACTGGTGAATATCTTGGGCGGTCCGCAATCTGTCGGGGAAATTACTGCTGCGGCGGCCAGCTATTTAGAACGAAAAGCTCGGGCTAACCGTCACATCCAGATTGTACTGCGCTTATTTGGGGGCGATCGAGATGCTGCATTGGAGCGTTTGGGTCAATTGTCGGTACAGCTAGCAGAAACCTTGGATGAAGCCGTGTCGCAAGCTGTATCTCTGGCTAAGCAGTAGCTTTTTTAGTTGATAGTTGATAGTTGGGAGTTGATAGTTGAGAGTCCAGAGGTAGGGGCGGTGCCCCCGTGCCCGCCCTCTTAGGTAGGGGCGGTGCCCCCGTGCCCGCCCTCTTAGGTAGGGGCGGTGCCCCCGTGCCCGCCCTCTTAGTTGACAGTTGTCATTGGTAATTCTTCTCCTCTTCCTTCTTCCTTCTTCCTTCTTCCTGACATCCGCTATCCTTATTACATTGCCAGCGACAAAATTCTCATCCGCTGCATCTTGCACATTGCCCGCTGTCCTTCTTCCTTCTTCTGCTACACATGGAAAGCATGAATTTAACTCCTGAGAGCAAAGTTATCATACAGGGCATTACTGAATCTCCGGCATCAACCCGCGCCGCCTTAATGATGAAAGCATACGGCACGAATGTAGTGGCCGGTGTCAGTCCCGGTAGTGGGGGACAGGAGTTAGAAGGAATTCCGATTTTCGATTTGGTAGAACAGGCTTTGGATACAGTCGGTCACGTTGACACGTCGGTAATTTTTGTCCGACCTTACTGGGTGCTGGATGCGGCCCTAGAAGCGATCGCGGCGGGGATTCGGCAAATCGCGATCGTCACTGAAGGCGTACCTCCTCTAGATATGGTGCGTTTGGCCAGAAAAGCCGAGGCTGCGGAAACTTTGGTTGTCGGTCCCAACAGTCCGGGGATTATCATACCGGACAAGTTGCTGCTGGGCACTCACCCGAAGGAGTTTTACACTCCCGGTCCGGTGGGGCTGATCAGTCGCAGCAGCACTTTAACTTACGAAGTGGCTTTGGAACTGACAAAGGCAGGATTGGGACAGTCGATCGGGGTTTGTATCGGCTGCGATGCGATCGTCGGTTCTTCGTTCATGCAGTGGCTGCAAATTTTGGACGAAGATGACAGTACGGAGGCGATCGTGCTGATCGGTGAAGTTGGCGGTTGGAGCGAACAGGCGGCTGCTTCTTACATCTCTGAGGCGATCGACAAGCCGGTAATTGCTTATTTGGCGGGCCGCTATGCTCCCAAAGGACCGACGCTCGGCCATGCGGGCATTCCGATCAATTCTCGGGCTGCTGCTGCTGCTGCTTTTGGAGTGCAGACTGACAATAAAATGGCTGCTTTTGAGGAAGCCAAGATACCCGCAGCCGCTCGACCTTCTGAGGTTCCTAAATTAGTGAAAAAAATGCTGAGTAAGTAATATCAAATCTGGGTTTGAGAATCTCGTTATTTTTGTCATTGCAAGCGCAGCGAAGCAATCGCAAAGTATCTGGTGAAAAACGAAGGGTTTATCAAAGGGATGGCTAACCCGGATTTGATATTAGTCAATAGATCTAATGCTGTATTGATATCGTTTGTGAGTCGGACAGTCCGACAGGGAATCAATTCCCTGTCTCATAGCGAAAGTCCTCTAAAAGAGGACTAAATTTAATAACATTTTTAGTTATTTTGTCCAACTAATATCCTGTTTTCAACAATTGTGTTTTACAGTCAGTTTTAACTAAGATATTGCACCAGAAACGAGAATACTGTAGGGGCGGGTTCGCCAAGGAATCTGAAGCTTGCAGATAGATTAAATAAACCCGCCCTCCCCCACCAATAACCCCCAAATACTCCCTCTATTGAGATTGCTGCAAGATTTCAATTTTAACCGACTTTCGCCCTTGTTGCAGGGGTTTAAACTCCTGCCGGACTGCGGGTTTGACACCTGAGTTGACACGACGAAAGTTACTGCGGTGTCCGCAATGATAACATCAAAGGGATATTTATCCCGGATTCTATCTGTCAACTACCAACAATCAGTCCTCAACTTTCAACTCTTATTTCAAATGCAAAAACTTATCAAGTGCGCTAACAGCAACTGGCGGCCACCGACGAATATTTTTCACCCAATCGAGGTCTTTATAACGCGAATCAAGACCGACTGCTGCTACCCAATTGCTTTCAGCTTCACCTCGCTGTCCTGATACCCACAGACACGCGCTTAAAGCCGCTCTCATGTCAGCAAATTTGGGATATCTGCGGACGATATTTTTCATGTTGCGAATTGCTTCTGCTGTTTCCCCATTTTGATAGAGTGCGAGGGCGTGATTGGCGCGAGCAAAGGCGTATTCTGGAGCTAATTCAAAGGCTTTTTCGTAGTCGGAAATAGCGTTTTCCCACTGACCCAAACCTGCTTCAGCATTGCCTCGGTTGTTATATGCTGCTGGATCTTGAGGGTCTAATTCTAACACGCGATTGTAGTCAGCGATCGCCTCTGACCAACGCCCCAAACCTTCCAATGCCGTACCTCGATT
The DNA here is from genome assembly GCA_051652045.1 of Microcoleus sp. Lineage (GTDB taxonomy): Bacteria > Cyanobacteriota > Cyanobacteriia > Cyanobacteriales > Microcoleaceae > Microcoleus. The sequence goes on from JBOFTL010000531.1 coordinate 17,261, forward strand.
TAAGTAAGGATCGGGGGCTTCAGGAGCGAGTTCGATCGCCTTTTCGTAGTCGGAAATTGCCTCTTGAAGTTTGTTTTGACTTACTCTAGAATTGCCGCGATTACTCCACGCAGCGGCTTGAGTGGGAAATTTATCAATTATTTCAGTCCAAAAGTTTTCAGCAACTGGAAAATTTCCTTCATTAGTAGCCGTAAAAGCTTTTTGTACGAGTTCACCCAACTCCTGTTGGGGATCTGCGATATCTGCTGGCTGAACTTGAGCTGAGGCTGGAATGGCGTTTCCCAGCCAAACTAACCCCGCGATAATTAATCCTGTCAAAAATGTGCGAATTGAGCGAATCATAGTTGGGAGTTGAAACTTTACTTAATATATTATTAACTTAAAGTGCAGCCGAACACAACTTAAAAATCTACAAGTTGAAAATATACAACAGCAGAGTCCAGCAAACGCACTCTAGTACCAAATCTGGTTAGATACTCCTTTGAGATTGTATGCGATCGATTATGAATAATAAAAACAGTTTGTAGTTCGGACTTCAGTCCGTTGAATTTGCTGACTAAAGTAGGCACTATGAATATCAATAATAAAAACAGTTTGTAGTTCGGACTTCAGTCCGTTGAATTTGCTGACTAAAGTCCACACTACGAACCTTAGAAGTCCCCGAATCTACCATTAGGTATAGAACAAAAAAAATTTTCTATCTAAAGCTGGAGCGACACAAGTAACTAAATCGAGTAATGCTATATACATGAAACTTAAATTGCGATCGATTAAACTAATAACCAATGCAATACTTTGTAATAGCTTCAGATTACGACGGTACTTTAGCGACAGACGGTCAAGTTCGCGATGAGACTATTGCAGCACTCGAGCGTTTGCGCGATTCGGGGCGCAAAGTGATTTTGGTGACGGGAAGGGAATTAGATGATTTGTTGCAAGTCCTTCCGAGGGTAGATTTATTTGATTGTATTGTGGCAGAAAATGGAGCTTTATTGTATTGGCCTGCAACTCGCCAAGAGAAAGTATTAGGCGAAGCTCCCCCAGAGGAATTTGTGAAGGCATTGCGCGATCGAAATATTTCTCCTTTATCGGTAGGGCGCGTTATTGTTGCAACTTGGCATCCTCATGAAACAACGGTTATTCAAGTGATTCGCGAGTTGGGATTGGAACTGCAAGTTATTTTTAATAAAGGCGCAGTGATGGTGTTACCGTCGGGAATTAATAAAGCGGCAGGACTTAAGGCAGCTTTGGATGAATTAAAAATATCTCCGCACAATGTTGTTGGCGTTGGAGACGCGGAAAATGACCATGCTTTTTTAAGTTTCTGCGAATGTTCTGTTGCTGTTGCCAATGCCCTTCCAATGGTGAAAGAACGAGTAGATTTTGTCACGAATGGCAGCAGAGGTGAGGGAGTTATTGAATTAATCGATCGACTAATTGCTTCGGATTTGACAGAAGTAGATTTCCAAGTCGATCGGCACAATATTTTATTAGGAACGCGGGAAGATGAATCGGAAGTTCAGATTAAACCTTTGAGAACTAGTTTATTACTTGCGGGGACTTCTGGCGGTGGAAAATCAACGCTAGCAACGGGGATGCTGGAACGAATTGCCGAGCAAAATTATCAATTTTGTATTTTCGATCCCGAGGGAGATTACGAGAACTTTGAGAGCGCGGTAGTGTTAGGAGATAGTAAAAGAGCACCTGCTGTTAAAGAGGTTTTAGATGTCCTGGAACAACCGAGTCAAAATGCGGTAGTGAATTTATTGGGAATTGCTTTAAAGGATCGTCCGGGATTTTTTGCCGATTTGTTGCCACAGTTGCAAGAAATGCGATCGCGCTTGGGGCGTCCTCACTGGATTGTTATTGATGAAGCCCATCATTTAATGCCTGCTTCATGGAATCAGGCGGTTTTAACTATGCCCCAACAATTGAAGGGAATGCTGTTAATTACCGTTCATCCAGAACACGTTTCAGCCGCAGCTTTAAGTGCGATCGACGATATTGTTACCGTCGGTCAATCTCCAACACAAAAGATAGAGGAATTCTGCCAAGTTTTAAGGGAAGAATTACCTCAATTAACGCCGCAAAATCTCGAACCTGGTGTAGCACTTGCTTGGTTTAGAACGACTGGGGAAAAACCATTTACATTCCGAATTACACCGGGAAAAATGGAACGCCGCCGCCACGTTCGCAAGTATGCGGAAGGTCAATTAGGGGAAGATAAAAGCTTTTACTTTCGAGGGGCAGATCGCAAGTTAAATTTGCGCGCTCAAAACTTGATTTTATTCACCCAAATTGCTGATGGAGTAGATGATGAAACTTGGATGTTTCACCTGCAACAAGGAGATTATTCTGGTTGGTTTCGCGAGGCAATTAAGGATGAAGGTTTGGCTGATGAAGCCGCACAAATTGAACAACGCACCGATTTATCTGCTGCTGAAAGTCGCGATTTAATCAAAGAAGCGATCGAACAGCGGTATACTTTGCCTGCTTGAAGTTTGGGCGATCGCGATCGGTAAGGAAGAAGGAAGAAGGAAGAAGGAAGAGGGAATCACAGTAACCCTTTAGACGATCTAAAATGTCCTAACCGTCTTGGCGGTTGCTATAATTAAAACAAGCTTTTAGTGTGGGCTTAAATCCCCACTATGAAGTGTTTTGATGGTGAGTAATCGATCGGTTTGTAGGGACACGGCAGTGCCGTGTCCTAAAAGGATCGCGATCGTAGTAGAAGCTCGATCGCACGGGTTTCCTTCATAAAGGGTGCAATCTACTGTCATATTCCTGGCAACTTATTCACGGCGCGGCACTTCATAAGTTAGGAAATCGTAAGCCATTTTGGTATTCGGAAAAATAGCTTGCGCTTCCGCAAGTAAATCATCTAAAACGATCGCATTTCCCGGAGCGTAACGCGGGCTGAAATGCGTCATAATCAACTGTTTGACCCCCGCATTCAAAGCAACTTGAGCGGCCATTGTGGAAGTTGAATGCAGTCGATCGAACGCCATTTGAGCGTCTTGATGGGCGAAAGTCGCCTCGTGAACTAACAAGTCAGCTTCCCTGGCCAATTCTACTGCCCCGTCGCAATAAACCGTATCGGTACAGTAAACAAACTTCCGCCCGACTTGCTCGGGTCCGCAAAAATCCGCACCTTTAAATTGCCGCCCGTCAGGCAATTTGACAATCTTTCCTTGTTTTAATTCGCCGTAAAGCGGCCCGAAAGGAATGCCAGCAGCCTTCGCTTTTTCTGCGTCAAAATGTCCCGGACGATTTTTCTCAGTAATGCGGTAGCCAAAAGCAGTAACTCGATGTTTTAAAGGACCGCAGCTCACAATATATTCATCATCTTCATAAATGACACCGGGATGGCTTTTGTGAACTTTTACCGGATAAGAAAAATGAGTTTGAGAATAGCGAACGCCTGCTTGCAAATATTCTTCCAATCCCGGAGGTCCGTAAATATCGATGCGTTTGACATTTCCCGCCAAACCGCAACTAGCCAGCAAACCCATTAAGCCGAAAATGTGGTCGCCGTGCAGGTGAGTGATGAAAATGCGGCTCAGTTGGCTGACTTTGAGCTCGCTGCGCAGGAATTGATGTTGAGTGCCTTCACCGCAGTCAAACAGCCAGAGTTCCGCTCGCTGGGGCAAACGCAGGGCGATGCTGGAAACGTTGCGCGCTCTAGTGGGAACGCCGGAGCTAGTTCCGAGAAATGTAATTTGCAAGACTCAAATCACCTCAAGTAAGTAGAAGGAAGAAGGAAGAAGGAAGAGGGAAGAGGGAAGAAGGAAGAGGGAAGAAGGAAAGAAGGAAAAGGGAAGAGGGAAGTTGCCTGTTACCTATTGCCTGTTGCCTAGAAGGAAGAATGCCGTTCCAGTAAGCTTTTTAGCATTCCGGATCTTAAGTGCGATCGGGTAGACTTACTTCAATGTTAAAAAATATGTTAGAAGTATCCCCAGTGCAGTTAAAATGTGCTCTAGGAAATTGCAGCGGGCAGGAACGGGGATAAATCGCCATTCTCTGCAAGCATCTGTGCGCTCAGATCCTGTTTGACTAAGAGCGATCGAGATGCTTCACTTAATTCTAACGTTTTCGTTCTTCTCGACATCTTCCTCTTGCCGTTACCCTTTAAAATTTAAACTTTGTTCACTACAGGAGGAAAACTATCAAATGCAGCCAGGAGTTTTTTTTGCTTCATTGATTTCAACTTTAGGAAAACGCTTTTTTTGGATTTCGCTGCTGTTTTGGCTAGTAATGGTAGCCCCAGCCCAAGCAGCTTTGATCCTGCGAGTTGCCGTTCAAGAAGGGGCTTCTCAGGTAAGAGTAGGTAGTTCGACTAAAGCGGCAATCCGCGACGCTAGCGGTCGGAATTTGGGCGAATTGCCTGCAAACGGCGCGCAGTCGGCTCAATTTAGCTCTGGTAGAGTAGCGCTGGGCCGTTGGGCGGCAAATCAAATTTGGATCGAGCCGACGGGAAACGGTTATGTTTGGATTGGCGATCGTTGGTATCGGGGACGCACGCTGTTAGTTCCTCAAAAAGGTGGCTTGACTGCCATCAACTACGTCGATATCGAACAGTATCTCTACAGCGTTCTCGGTGCGGAAATGAGCGGCAGTTGGCCTCAAGAAGCTTTGAAAGCTCAAGCCGTCGCCGCTCGTTCCTACGCTCTCCACAAGCGCCTCAAAAGCGAGACAGATCTTTACGATGTTGATGATACTCAGTCTTCCCAAGTTTATAAAGGACTGCAAACAGAATCTTCTGGAACTTATGCTGCAGTGGATGCAACAGCAGGCCAAGTTCTTACCTACAACGGTCAGATTATTTTAGCAGTTTTTCACTCGGCTTCAGGAGGGCATACTGAGAATGTGGAGGATGTTTGGATGGAACCATTGCCTTACTTGCGGGCTGTGCCAGATTTCGATAAAGGTGCGCCGGTTTATGAGTGGAAAGAAAACTTTTCCCGAGCTCAAATGAGCAGCAAAATTTCGGGTGTCGGGAACGTGATTTCGATGAAGCCGGAACGTACTACCCGTCACGGTAGCGTACTGAGAATGAAAGTAGTTGGAGATGGAGGTTCTCGGGTAATGACAGGTGCGGATTTGCGTCGGGTGCTGGGTTTAAGGAGTACGCGCTTTACTATCACGCCTCAGTTCGCCGGTGGTGCTAGAAGTGGTTCTCCTACAGGTTTTCAAGTTTCTGGCAAGGGCTTCGGCCATGCTGTAGGCATGAGTCAGTGGGGGGCGCACAATTTAGCTAAACAGGGATACGGCTACCAGCAGATTTTGCTGCATTATTACCGGGGCGCTAGTTTGGCAAGAATTTCTGTGCATTGACATCCTCCCCGCCGTAAAACAGCGAGGATTCCCAAGCATCACTACTTGGGTTTCTGCTTCCTTCCATTAAGGTTTTTCGCACCTGCCTTAACAGACTTACTCTGTTCGGGTCTTACAGTTGCTCCACAGACTTTCACCGCAAGCCCTGCGGCCAGAATATTTTTTGCTGCATTGAGATCTCGGTCGTGGTGTGACCCGCAATTAGGGCAATCCCACTCCCGTATCTTCAACGGCAGTTTTTCCACAATATGTCCGCAATCAAAACACCGTTTTGAACTGGGAAACCATCGGTCTATTTTGATTGCCGTCGTAGAACGACGGGGTTTTCAACCCAGTTTTTTGATAACAGGCAGTTTGACAGTTGAATTCTCAATTGCTCCAACACCCATTTGTGGAAATACAAAGGAACGCATAGTCCCGACTTTTTTATAGCGGGGAAAGCCGTGTCCTTTCTCCCACATACTGACAAATGCTTTTTCCAAACGACGCAAAGTTTGTTGCAATACCTGCGACTGAACTCGAAGAAGTTGAGGGCTGTTTTTTCGAGCTTGCGTGAGTGCTTTACATTG
>JBOFTL010000532.1:0-2697 GCA_051652045.1 Microcoleus sp.
GACCGATCGCTCCTCCGGCCAGTACGGAACTGCCACCCCTGGAAGATACTCAACCGCAAGCTGCATCTGGGGCCGATCGGTTGGCGGCGACGAACAAGCCAAATCGCAGTTTATTTGAAACAATCCCTCAAGTTGATGAGGTTAAAGCTTATTTTGAGGAACGGTGGAAGCCTCCTGAAGGGATGGCAGAAACTTTAGAGTACAGCTTGCAAATAGATGAAACAGGGTCAATTAAAAATATTACCCCAATGGGAAAAGCAGCGGGAGATTATATCGATCGCACTAATATGCCTTTAGTTGGCGAGCCTTTTGTTTCTGCTGCTGCTGATGGCACAACCCCGAGAATTCGCCTTGTGTTGCGGCCGAACGGTCGAGTACAAACCTTTTTAGAAGGTGCTGAGAATTGAAGTCAGTTGAGAGTTGAGAGTTGAGAGTTGATAATTGACAATTATCCCGATCGAACGATCGAATAATCATACAATTACAATCCAACAATCCAACAATCCAACAATCTAACAATCTAACAATCAATCTAAAATCTAAAATCTAAAATCAAGGTTGGGTGCTAATGTTAAACAACTGCAAAAAAATTGAATTTTTAGCTGGTGTGTTTGCTAGTGTATTTGCTGGTGTAGTTACAGTTATACCAGTTAGTGCTGCGAGTGTCGATTTATCAGGGCGATCGACTCAATTACCTGCAAAAAATATCTTAGTTCAAAATAATGGGGCTAACGATGTTTTTCAAGAAGGTGTGCGTTTAGCGATGCAGCAAAATATGGAAGGTGCAGAAGCAGCTTTTCGCAGGGCGATCGAAATAGATCCGAATTTTGCTGAAGCTTACGCGAATTTGGGCAGCGTTTTAGCCAATCAAAACAAATTAGCAGAAGCACTTCCCAATTTTCAAACAGCAATTCGCATCAAGCCCAACGCGCCGGAATTTCATTATATGTTGAGTCAGGTGCTGTTGGCGCAAAATAAAATACCAGATGCGGTAGAGTCGGTGAAAAGAGCTCGGGATTTATTTAGAAAGCAAGGAAAGACTCAAGAAGCAAATAATCTGGAACAACTTTTGCAGAATATTAACCAGAGGCGGTAAGATTTTAGATTGGTAGTTGGTAATTGGTAATTGGTAATAGCAGTAAGGTGCGCAGTGCGCACACGAAAGATAGAGTTTGTCGTCAGCAGCCAATTCCATCTAAAATCCAAAATCTAAAATCCAAAATCTAAAATCTAAAATCTAAAATCGACAAACTTTCCGGCGGTACTGCAATGCTAACTGTATCGCCAGTTTGGTGTTGCTGCAAATTATCTCGGTGCAAGTTTTGCCTGCGAATTGCGATCGCACTTTTGGGAGTCAATCGAACTGTATAGCGGGTATCGGTGCCGATATAAACTACTTCTTCTACTGTTGCAGGCCAACTATTTTCAATGGCGGCATCACCGGGATAAATTGCTGCTTTTTCGGGGCGCAATACTAGAGTAACAATTTTGCCGATCGGCACATCTTCTGTTGTCGCAACTAACACGGGTAACTGTTCGTCAACTAATACTATTATATCACTATTTTGCTTTTCTATTACTCGCCCGGTCAAGAAGTTGCTGTCACCGATAAACTCCGCTACAAATCGCGTTTGAGGGTATTCATACATTTCGATCGGAGTTCCAACTTGCTGCAATTGTCCCTGATTCAAGACAGCAATTCTGTCGGACATTGTGAGGGCTTCTTCGCGATCGTGCGTGACGTAAATAAAAGTAATTCCTAGTTTGCGCTGCATTTTTTTTAATTCTAATTGCATCTCTTTGCGCAATTTAAAATCCAGCGCCCCTAAAGGTTCATCTAACAGTAAAACTGACGGTTGTTTGACTAAAGCCCTCGCCAATGCTACTCGTTGCTGCTGTCCTCCCGAGAGTTGGCGGGGATAGCGTTTTGCTAAATCTGTTAACTGTACTAATGCTAAAGTTTCTGTCACGCGATCGCGAATTTTTGCTGTTGGAAAATTCTCCATTTCTAAGCCGAAGGCGACATTTTGTGCTACAGTCATGTGGGGAAATAAAGCATAGTTTTGAAATACTGTATTTACCGGGCGGTGAAATGGCGGGCGGTTTTTTACGGGTTGTCCGTGAATGTAAATCTCTCCGGCTGTGGGAGTTTCAAAACCTGCTATAGTGCGCAAGGTTGTGGTTTTGCCGCAGCCGGAAGGACCGAGTAATGAAAAGAATTCGCGATCGTAAATTTGCAGGTTGAGATTATCTACAGCTAAGAAATCTTGGCTGCTTTTGCTTTTATATAGTTTGGAAATGTTAACGAGTTCAACTGAGTGCATTGTTATAAAAAGAGAAGAAGGGTAGCGGATTTTGCAGCGGATGTAGTGGATGGGGGGTTGGCTGCGGGCAATGTACTAGGTATAGTGGATGTTAGGAAGAAAGAAAAGGGAAGAGGGAAGAGGGAAGAGGGAAGAAGGAAGAAGGAAGAAACAATTCCCGATTCTCAATTCCCAATTCCCAATTCCCAATTCTATTTTCCGGCGGATGCTTTGACTTCTGTCCAAGCGCGATCGTACAATGATGTTGCTGTTCCGACATCTTGCAGGAATTTCATTTTAGCGAACACTTCGGCGGGCGGGTAGATTTGAGGGTTTTTAAAATCTTTGGGGTCAATTAAATTTTGGTCAACAGCAGCTTTGTTGGGCGATCCGA
>JBOFTL010000533.1:0-4047 GCA_051652045.1 Microcoleus sp.
ATACACAAAATAATCGTAAGCCAAAGCCATTTGCCGCGCGGCTTCGCGATAAGGAACTCTGCCGATTCCCGTTCCCAATCCCGGACAAACGACGCTCTCAATCTTGCGTTCTGCGTGTCGGTTGTAGCGCCGAATTGTTAATAGCATCGCCCACATTGCGACATACGGAATATCTGTTCCTACGACAGACATCGGCACGCGCATGGTGGGAGTATGAGCTAGAAAAGGATGTTTTGGATGGTGAGTTTCGATGATGAATGATGTACCGACTGGCTGTTCGCCTAAATACTCTTCCAAGATATACTCCTGAACCCTAACCATCAGAGAATCACCGAAAAAACTTACGATCGCGGCATCAATACCGCCATCCATCATGCCAAATGAATTGGCAGGACTTACCAAACAGTCATACTCGGTTAAATCCTCGAAACGCTTGTCGGTAATTTCGAGATTGGGTAAGTAAAAAAAATGCTCTTGAAAAGCAGCAAATAATGCGGGATTGGGTGCTGTGAGTATCAGTTTCATAGGTTTTACCTCAGATTCCCATTTTAGCAAATTTTTAAGGGCGATCGAAACTTTATTTTTGTTAATCTTGTACTAACTAACCGGATAAACAATCATGAGACGGATTGCGATCGCTCAAGACACGCTAAACATTATTGAAGCAGGCTACTACTGCTCGCCTGACGGTAAACGCATTGAACTCGATCGAAAAATAGCATCTTGTGTTGAACAGACAAAATACTATCAACCCGACATTCTTTCTCAGATAAAACAAGGCGTTCTTTCCGGTAATCCACAATTCTCAAATATTGAATTTGAAGTCAGGAATGAGACGACTTTGATGGGAGCAGAACGTATGGCACGAGGACAACAGTTTCAAAAAATTGGAGTTCTTAATTTTGCTTCTGCTAAAAATCCTGGTGGTGGCTTTCTCAAAGGCGCACAAGCTCAAGAAGAAAGTTTGGCACGCAGTTCTGCTCTTTACAAAAGCATTTTGAAATGTCGCGAATACTACGAATTTCATCGCTCTCATGATTCGCTCTTGTATTCCGATAGGATAATTTATTCACCTGATTGTCCGGTTTTCCGAAAAGATGATGGAACGCTTTTAGAAACACCTTATCTGGTTGATTTCATCACAAGTCCGGCTCCTAATGCTGGTGCAATTTGGAAAAAACAATCTCATGATGCTGAAAAAATATCCGAAGTTCTGTACGAGCGTGGCGCAAAATTGTTAAGCCTAGCTATTTATAATGGCTGCGACGCTCTAGTTTTGGGTGCTTGGGGATGTGGTGTATTTAAAAATAATCCAGCAATTGTCGCCCAAATGTTTGCAGATTTGTTGTTACCAAACGGTCAATTTTCTGGAAAATTCAAAAGCATCTTATTTTCGATTCTTGATTCTTCAGGAACAGCAAAAATATTTGCAGAATTCCAGAGTAGATTTATCTCAGGCAACTAAAACTTACACGACGTGCAAAAAATTTGCCATAATTGAGGTATAGTAGTTCGAGGTTAAACCATGCTGATAACTGACAACACCTCAATGGGAAAAATTATTACTACACTCACCGTGACTAACCGGATCGACGAAGGCACTGCAGAACGCGGGATTATCACTCCCGATCGAGTGCGTTCCGTAACTGTAGATAACGTGCTAGTTGATACAGGAGCAACCACCCTTTGCTTGCCACCGCAGATTATTTCTCAACTCGGTTTATCGCTGCTGAAAGAAGTAGATGTAGAGACGGCAAATGGTATCGGCAAAGCCAGAATTTTTCAGGACGCTAAAATTTCTTTGCTGGGACGGGAAGGCACGTTTGAGTGTTTGGAATTGCCGGGATGTATGAACCCTCTATTAGGTGTGATTCCCCTGGAAGCCTTGGGAATTGAATTAGATTTAAAAAATCAGAGGCTAATAGTTTTACCCATCAGTCCAACTCAAACTTATTTAACAATTTTGTAGGGCTGTATGTGGGAATTAAATTGATTTGCGGGTGTGATGTAAAGGCTAGCATCTGAGTATGCCATTCTCAGCGCACGGGTACTCTTCGAGAAGGCTTCGCCTACGAGTCCCGTCATCCGCTTGACTAAAACGAAGTTTTTTTTCAATCTAAAATCTCAAATTCCCAAATGTTTTAGGTTTTCTGCGATCGAAAATCCAAAATCCAAAATCCAAAATCTAAAATCCTCAGTCCTGTAGCTCAACGGTAGAGTATTTGCCTTACAAGCAAGGTGTTGCAGGTTCAAATCCTGTCAGGACTATCAAACTATAGCTATAAAATATAGGAGGTGTTATTCATCAACTATTAGATTATTTTGAGGCTAAACTATGCGGATATGGTGTAACGGTAGCATTCGAGTCTTCCAAACTCTAGGCACGAGTTCGAGCCTCGTTATCCGCTTGGCTAATTAAATAGTTGACTGTTGACAGCTTGCCCTGAGCCTGTCGAAGGGTTGACAGCGAGTTCTGATAGTAATATACTAAGTATTACTTATTTAAGGGAATGTAGCTCAAAGGATAGAGCACTGCGCTTCGGACGCAGTTGTTGTAGGTTCGAGTCCTACCATTCCCGTTTTTTTATTGAATTCAAGGAGGTTGATTCCATTGAATGGTTAATTATTTGTATCCGGACTTGCCCGATCGCACCCAAGCAACCGTTTTTTACTAAACCTGCGGGTCTGCACAGAGTTTGGTGTTAAAAAACTCGGTTTCTCAACCTCGATTGGTAAGTCTTATATTAAGCGCGATCGCGCTTTGCGTGTCCCAATTTTTGGAGCCTACATACTTTAGTACGAGAGGAAAGGTAATGCTGTCAAAAAACAGCAGGCGTTTGCGAACGGGGAGTGCAAAGAACCCGGTAGGTTAGCTTGAGAGTAGCAATCCTTTAAAGAGTGTGTAATAACTCACCGGCGGAGTCCCTCTAGTAACTTAGAAAACGCAATGCTCCGATAACTCGCACGCGAAGTTCGATCGCACTATGTCTCTTTTTAATCGACAATTACGAACTCATTCATTTAGTTTGATGCGCTACCTCATAGCGGTAAGGTGCGCAGTGCGCACCCTACATTTATAGGAATTACGCACAGATAATCGGGAACCGGGTTTCTTTGTAAATCTTTCGGACAGAATCTGAGATTTTTCAAAAACATCCGGTTTTTTTGCGCAATTCCTAATTCTATTTCATCTGGAAATCAACTCACAAATCAAGGAGTTTCCCATGCCTGTAATTGCTATGGAAGTCAAAACCGCGCAAAATCATCCGAATGCTGATGCGCTTCGTCTCTATAGTTTTGCAGCTCCAGGATGGGATGAGGTGCAAATTGTTGCTAACTCGGAAAACATTTATGATGTTGGCGATATTGCTGCTGTAGCTCTAACCGATTCCGTGCTGAAAGATGGCTCTCAAATCAAACCTGTCAAGCTGCGAGGAGTTTATTCTTTTGGCATGGCTCTCGGCAAGATTGATGCAGAAATTGGCAGCGATTTATCGGATATTTACTGTCAAAAAACAGCCGCGCGATCGGCCGTCATGCAAACTTGGCCGAGCATCGAATTGCTGTACAATCTCCGCCGCAGTTTGGAATTAGTCGGGGAAGCTCCGAAGATAACTTATCGAGCTAAAATTAAACTCGACGGTACTAATGGCGGCATTCAAATTTTTACCGATCGCGCGGTTGCCGTTCAAAGTCGATCGCAGATAATTACCCCGGAAAATGACAATCTCGGTTTCGCGAATTGGGTAAATCAAAACATCGATTATTTTGCTAATTTGGCAAGTTCCGAACACGCGACTATTTTTGGGGAATGGTGCGGTAAAGGCATTCAAAAACGCACGGCTGTATCGATGTGCGATCGCAAAATCTTTGCAGTTTTTGCAGTGCAATTCGGCGGCATAGATGGCAAAATTGCCAAACTAGAAATCCGCCCGGACAAAATCGCTGAGTTTTTGCCAAAACATCCCGATATTTTTGTTTTGCCTTTTTACGGAGAAGCGTTTGTTTTGGATTTTGGCGATCGCGCACAACTAGAATCAGTTGTTG
>JBOFTL010000534.1:0-8480 GCA_051652045.1 Microcoleus sp.
TATTTATCCACAGAAGGGGACACAGTACATTTGTATCTTGTCGGAGTTGCGGCTACGTGATGGAATGCCCGAACTGCGACGTTTCTTTATCCTACCATTACATCGGCGAAGGGTCAGTAGAATTGTTGCGCTGTCACTACTGCAATTACACTCAATTACAACCGCAACACTGCCCGCAATGCACTTCTCCTTACTTCAAAACTTCGGCAGCGGCACGCAGCGAGTCGAACAAGAATTAACGAGAATGTTTCCGCAATTGCGGGTAATTAGATTCGACAGCGATACTACTAGAAATAAGGGCGATCATCGCAGATTGTTAACGCAATTTGCTAATGGGGAAGCTGACATTTTACTCGGCACGCAAATGCTGGCGAAAGGATTGGATTTAGCTGGAGTAACTTTAGTGGGAGTTGTATCTGCTGATGGCTTGCTGAATTTATCAGATTATCGGGCTAGCGAAAGAGCATTTCAAACATTAACTCAAGTAGCTGGACGTGCCGGAAGAGGCGACGATCCGGGACGGGTAATTATCCAAACGTACCAGACGGAACATCGGGTAATTCAAGCAGTAAAGCGACACGAATACAGAACTTTTGTCGGTCAAGAATTATCGGAAAGAACCGAGTTAAATTATCCTCCTTCCGGGCGGTTGATTTTGCTGCGGTTAAGCGGTTTAAGTGTGGCGGAAGTTGAAGTAACCGCTGCCGAGTTAGCATCAGCTTGCCGGGAATTAATTCAACAAGTGTCTCCGGGTAAATGCGAATTGTTGGGCCCCGCACCGGCACCGATTATGCGCGTTGCAAATAGGTATCGGTGGCAAATTTTGCTGAAATTACCTTTAGATGAATCAGTGAAATTGCCGGATTTGGTGAAATTGCGCGATCGAATTCCCCGCAGCGTCAGTTTAACAATTGATGTCGATCCGCTCAATTTTGGCTAGAATGTATTTGTGTCAATTATTTCATAATGCCAAGCATGACCTAATATGAACTTTCAAGCAATGACAGGTTTAGCATTAGCAAACCTTCTGTTAGCCTCTAGTTACAATGCCCCTACAAGCACAACTAAGATCGATCGGTTCACTGTTACTAAAGGCTTATCGATCGACAATACTTCAAACAACATCGACTCAGAGTCTTTTCAATCCAGATTATTAATAGAAACAGCACAGGTTTTACCTAACAGTTCGCAAGGCACAGTAATGTTAAATCGATCGCAACTGGATAAATTAAAACGATTAGGAATTCCGACGATCGTGCCAAATTATCTACCGCAGGGTTTTCGAGTTGTCGATTTAAAAACAACTTTGTGCGCTCCAAATACGCCTCAGAGGGGAGAATGTCGGGAAGGTTCTCATTATAGTATTGTATATCGAAACGAGCGCAATACTTGTCTGTTTGTCAACGCGATCGGGGGCGGTATTGGAGGTGGTGCGAATGAGTTTCAGTATGAAATTAACACGCAATTGTTAGGTAAAGTAACGATCGTATTTGGCAAATACAGCGGTGGTCCTAACGCGCCCGCCTCGGAACAATTGCAACGTCCCCAAGCAAATCTAGGATCTTTTCCAGAACGCTTGCGATCGACGGCAAAGTCTCCCTACTACAATGTCGAGGTGGTTGAAAAAGACAATACCTATGGGTGCAGACAAAATCAATCGGTGTCACCGCGGGAACTCGAAAAAATCTTGCAGTCTTTACACAAACTGGATTAATTCAAATCGTTGCGATCGTCCCAAAAACTATTACCTGATGCCCCTTCAACTTAATGAAAAATGTAAAATAAAAGTATAAAATAGAAAATGGAGGATTCACCATGACTTCACAACTTCAACAAGCGATCGATCTAGCTCAGTCACTCTCCTTAGCAGAGCAACTTGAACTCCTCAAGACCTTATCTGCTATGATTCAAAAAACCCATACCGTGCAAACTCAAAAGGCAACAGCAGAAGCAGACACAAACTTTTGTGCAGAAAGTTTTCGCGAATCTTGGCAACAAGCCATGACGGGACAAACCTTGCCCCTTTCTCAATTGTGGGAGGGCATCGACGTTGACTGATTCGCCCTTAGTTGAAAAAAAGAGTTACATCAAGGGATTACTTTATCTTCATCACACAGAGAAATAATTCGATTCACAAAAGCTTTGAGTTCCGGACAGGCTTGAATCGCGATCGTCAGATCGTTTTTTTCTAAAATCGCTTTTCCATCAATTGGCTTGTTATAGCTTTTTTTGCGTTTTCCCACTTCAAAAATATCCTTAATCCAATAGGCAGGAGGTTTTTGATGATTCACAGTTTCAGGAGCAGCACTAGGAGCAGAACGGTTGTGTTTTGCTAAAGTTTGAATAGTCGTCCAGTATGGCAGCAACCATGCTTCAAAATCGTGTAATGCTGTATGTGGATAAAACTTTGGGTTATTTCCCACCCACTTTGTCATTTTAGCTTTAGCGTCAGCCGCATCTTTAAAGTCATTTTTTCCCGTATAAACATCTGTAAGTGCGATTACAGCATCAAAGCCATCATTATCTAAAAGATTTTCAACTACACGCTTGAGTTTCCCTTCTTTGGGAATGCAACCATCCTGGGGAATAAATTTCAGCTTGGGCATTTTTTGGTCTAAACGTTTTTGCAGAAACTCGCGCAGTTTCTCTTTAAATGCCACTTCCGTAGCACCTTCAACTAAAATAGCAATTTTCATGGACGACCACCCATGATATTCATCGCCCAGATTTGGTCAAGACTGTAATCTTCTAACCATTTATCTAGCTTCATGGTGTCAGCCCAGGTCATTTTTGCCTCACCTTCTTCGATATCGCAAATCAAAACTTCGTGCGGTTCAAGAAACCCGATCAGTCGATCGGAATGAGTTGCAACTATCAATTGCGTGTGTTTTGACGCTTCTCTCATTAAATATACTAAATGTCTTAAAAGTTCGGGATGCAAGCTAACTTCCGGTTCATCTATCAAAGTGATTGTTGTTAAACTTTCACTTTGCAGCAGAGTAACCAACCACAGAAAGCGCAGCGTTCCTTCTGATAATTCATGTATGTAGATAGGTTGAGTGAAATTTCTATCCGTCCAAGTCATCGAAATAGTTCCTGCAGCAACCGGAGGAAAGTTTAATCGCTCAAAATCTGGAAAGGCAGCAGATAGAATATTTTCCACCATTTCAAAGCTATCGCGATCGGTTTCTCGCAGGTAATAAAGGCAGGAAACTAAGTCTTCTCCTCTCGAACCGGGCAATTTGGCCGGACGCATTGCTTGCGGTAGGCGAATTGGACTTTTCTCTGAAACATCGAGTGCGCCATAATAGGTACAGGCAGCAAGGCTCTTTCTCAAGTTTTCAGGTTCGCGATACATTTTAGGAACTTGAGAAAGTGATGTTTCCAGGGGGTTATGTTCCCAATTAGGTCGCAAAAGCTTGCGATCGTCCTGACTGAAATACTTAATATCTAAACCATAAGATTCAATATACTTAAATGGATCGGGGGCATTGTTATCGCTCTGCTGTGTTAAAGTTTCTTCTCTAATTTCATAAGAGAAACTTTTAGGAGACAAAGTTAAACTATACTTTAAAGGCTGTTTTTCCGGTACTTTCATTGAAACTGCAATTTCCAGTTCCTGCGCTTTACCTCTAGTCAAAATTTCATTCAAGCCGCCTTTGAGTTGCAATATATTATGTAAATTTCCACTTGCTGAAGCAGCCAGTACCGACATAACATCTAAAAAAGAAGTTTTTCCCGAGCCGTTGGCACCGATCGTCACGATGAGATTTCTCATCTCAAGATCGATATGTTGCAGGCGGCGAAATCCCTTTACTGATATGTTGTTAAATGTATTCATATCACTAACTATCATCATTTTCAATAGTTGAATTTTTCCCGACGATCGAGTGCAGGTCAATCTTTAGTATATCGTGCATTGGTAGAATCACACTTACTCTATCGATCGAATTTAATTCTTTAGTCTCGCGTTGCGCGAACGCAAGCTGGATCTTTGATTTTAGCCTATTGACTGAGCCTTCGCAAATCCTCAAAAACCTGTGGGGCGATCGCACGGCATTTTTAAGTTATAATCTAGAAAAATGTTTTCGTCCGAAAATAGGCTATAATTTGAATACCTCAGATAGGAGAAATTGCTGATGATTTCTGAAAATCTTAGAAAAATTGTGAGTATTATTACCATCCATTACAGAGAGGTTTTTCAAGAAAGCCTAACTCCGATGAAGCTGCAAAAGCTTTGTTACTATGCCCAAGCTATTTATATGGCTACTCACGATGGAGAGGCACTATTTGAAGAAGATTTTGAGGCTTGGACTTATGGACCTGTGATTAGTTCCTTGTATCAACAGTACAAAAATTATGAATGGAGAAGCATTCAAGAAGAATTTGAATTTCCCGAAATAGAACCAGAAAAAGTAGAGTTTATCGAACAGATAGTTGAAGCTTACGGACGATATGATGGCGCAGCTTTAGTTACAATGACTCATCGTGAAGCTCCTTGGCTTGATGCTCGAAATGGATTATCTGCAATTGAAGGTTCTAATGCCTTAATATCTAAAGATTCGATGAAGAGTTTCTTTGAGAGTAAGCTAGTAGCTTATGCGGGTTAATCCAAATGGCTAAGAAAAAGCTTGAAAGTAGTGCTGTCAAAAATCTTGCTGAAGACTCTTACAGACAAATATCAAATGAAAAACTCAGGATTTCTTTTAAGTTTGTTGATTGGGAATCAGAAGAGTTTTTCATTCACGGTTTAAGCAAAAAATATTATGAACTACTTGTTGATGCGTTTAATGACATTCAAAATTCAACCGCTGATGATATTAAGCAGCAAACCCACCCCAGGCTGACGCCTAAATTTATTAATTGGAAAGGGGATAGCACCATCACAAAAACTTCCTTTCCAGATAAAATTAAAAATGCACTGCGCCCTCAATGTGGCAATGACGAGAATGAATTGCAAAAGCAATATGAAGGAATGACTAGAGACTCTTTTGAACTTAGGGTAGCAAAGGGCTATGGGAGAATACATGGTTTTATTTTTGATAATACGTTTTACATAGTGTGGTTCGACCCCGCACACAATCTTTTCCCAGGTAGAGATGATAAAGGAAGAGATAGAAAAACTAAGCTTCCGAGTGAAATCGCACAGATCAAAACTTTTTGCCCAGACGAAATAAATCGAATTAAAGAATTAAATATAGCCCTTTCTGAAGAGAATCAGAGACTTATCCAAGAAAACGCAGAGTTAATGCAGCTTCTAGAACGAGAAACCGATCCGGATGCCTAGATTAATTATTTGTGCGTTGAGCTATTCAAAGCTATCTTACTGATATGTTTTCAACTCTATTCATCAAGCTAACCGCTATCATTCTTTATTCTTTAGTCTCGCGCGGCGCAAACGATCGTCCATCTACCGACAGTTTCAACCGCCCGACAATTTCAGCAGACAGCTAACTGGGATTTGATATAATTACAGTTACTCACACATTATGTAAAATATGCCCGTTATTGAAACTCACGAACTGACCAAACAATTTGATGATAGCATTGCAGTCGATCGAGTAAATTTAACTGTCAATGCAGGTGAAATTTACGGACTGATCGGACCTAACGGTGCCGGTAAAACCACGCTGATCCGAATGCTAGCCACCGCAGAAGAACCCACAGCCGGAACGATTTCGATTTGCGATCGCCCCTTAAGTCTCGATCGCCCCGATCCGGAAATTCAACGCCGTCTCGGCTTTTTACCCGACGATTTTCCACTTTACGATGATTTGAATGTCGTCGATTATTTGGATTATTTCAGCCGCCTTTACTATCTCGACGATCCGGAATTAACGCAGCGGATTGATGAAGTGTTAGAATTAGTCAGTTTGGAAAATAAGCGCTACAGTTTAATTAGCACTTTATCTCGCGGGATGAAACAGCGATTGAGTTTGGCGCGAACAATTATTTACCGCCCGACATTACTGCTGTTAGACGAACCTGTTTCCGGCTTAGATCCGATCGCCCGCGTGCAGTATCGCGAAACAATTAAAACCTTGCAGCGTCAGGGAATAACTATTTTCATATCATCTCACATCCTCAGCGATTTAGAAGATTTTTGTACCTCGATCGGGATTATGGAACGGGGACGATTGGTCGAAAGTTCGCAACTGCAAGCATTGTACGATCGCGATCGGACTGACAAAGAAATTATCATTGCTGCTTTAGCCAAAGCCGAAAACTTACAGCAAGTTTTGCAAGCTTTACCCCTAGTAGCAAATTGTGAAATTTTGCCACCAACCAACTCGAAATCCGCAAAAGTTTGCATTAATTTTACCGGAACTGAGGAAGAAGCCGCTCAATTATTGCGATCGCTCGTCGAGCAAGGATTGCCAATTACTGAATTTTCCCCAGTTCGAGAAAACCTCGAAGAGATTTTCCTCAAACTCGGCTACCGACAAACATCTTAATGGGGAATGGGGAATGGGGAATTGGGAATTGGGAATTGGGAATTGGGAATTGGGAATTGGTAATGATTTATTACTTATAATCTGTTGCTGAGGTTCTTCTACTGAATTTTACCCAATTCTAAAAAAATTGAGAAAATTTTCTCCGACATCGGCTTTTGTAAAATAGCTAGATTTTCAACAACAATAGCTAACTTTATTACTTGGCACTCGTGTAATGAACAACTCATCTTTGGCAAAACAATTAGGCCGCTGGAACCCGCAATTGTTGCGGGAATTTCGCGGGAGACTCAAACCCCGCACAGTCATTGTCGCGATCGCACTTTCGGCAATATTCCAAATCTTTTTAATGTTAATTAGCTCGCCAAATACCCGCCCCGCCCCAGCAAACGGCTGGCTGGATGCATGGAAAGCTGTTACTTGGATGCTGCCCTACGTTGTATTTAGCCTCGGCAGTTATTTTATTGTCAGCGATTTAGCAGAAGAACAGAAACGCGGCACTCTCAATTTTATCCGTTTGAGCCCGCGTCCGGCGTGGCAAATTTTGCTCGGTAAACTGTTGGGAATTCCCGTACTCCTGTATCTCTCGATCGCCTTTGCCATTCCCCTGCACTGCTTTGCAGGATTGCGAGGGGGAGTTTCACTGCCACTAATTCTCAGCGTTTATCTGTTGCTGGCGATCGAGTGCGCTCTTTGTTTCAGCGGCGCGATGCTGTGCGGGCTGGCGGGGGACGAAAAACAGGGAGGGAAGCGACAAACGGCGACAGCGATTGGATTTGCCGCGATCGTCTTTTCATTCATAGTGCCTTTGTTCATGAGCGTTAACATCAATTTAATTTGGAGGCCCCTGCTCGATCGACCTGAAATTTTAGGAGCAAAAAATCCCGTTGTTTCGTGGTTTTTTCTCTCGATTAACGACTCAGTTTTAGTGTCGCATTCTTTTGCTTTACTGACATTAGGAATTGTGGGATTTTTGATGTGGCGCATGATGCTGCGCAATTTCCGCAAGCCCCGATCGACCCCCATCAGCAAGCGCCAAAGTTATGCAATTTTAGCTTGTTTAGAAGTTTTTGCTTTAGGCTTTTTAGTGAAAGTAGGTTCAGCAAATAATGAGGATAGTGTGATATTTTCAGCGATATTTATGTATGTTTTGACTGCCATATCGCTGCTAGTTTTAATATTTGCCATCTGCCCCCAACGGCAAGCTTTATTAGATTGGGCGCGCTACCGTTCTCCGAGCTGGCAAAGCTTAATTTGGTCGGATAAAAGCCCCGCCTTGCTAGCTGTTGTCATCCATCTCATCATCGCAAATGCACTGCTAATCCCCTGGTTATTTACGATCGGTATCGGTACTAAACAACTGATACCAACAATTTTGTTAGTTATCGGTACGGCGAATACCCTGTTAATTTACGGGACTTTTATTCAACAAGTTTTTGCCACCAAAATTCGCAATCCCGTAATGTGGGCGATCGGGGGATTGAGTTTGTGGGCGATCGTATTTCCAACCCTATTGGGATTGTTGCAATTAACGCCCGATCGCTTTCCTCCAACTGCCGCACTTTGGACTCTATTCGGTTATTCGTTTTGGTATTTTGACAAGCCTGTAGCCATACCTTTTGCGGTAGCGGGAATCGTTTTGCAATGGCTGATTTTGGGATTTTTGTTGTGGAAATTTCAGCAAACTATGGAAAAATTAAAAGCGTTAAATAGTTGAGAGTTGAGAGTGGTAGTGCGAGCGTCGGGAGTTCGCGATCGATTGGGAGTTGACAATTGACAATTGACAGTTGACAGTTGACAGTTGGTAATGGGTAATTGGTAATTTTTTCAATCTCCCAATCTCCCCATCATTCAATCATTCAATTTCCCAACCATTCAATCTCTCAATGCTGATTCCTAACTTACTGATTGGGCGCCATCTCTGACACACGCTAAATAATTCATCCGCTACATTCGCTACAACATCCGCTGTCCCTCTCCCCCTCCTGCTGATTCCTGACTTACTGATTGGGCAGCATCTCTGACACA
>JBOFTL010000535.1:0-12271 GCA_051652045.1 Microcoleus sp.
TAACCGACGCACTACTACGGAATCATCAACTACTAAAATTTTAATTTTGGACATTTGCAGTTAGACCTTAAACAGCAAGTCGAGAAGTAAACGAGCTTGAAAAAATAGAATAAAATCGCCTTCTACGTGAAAGTCAGCCATCTTAAAATGAGACATAAATAGTATAATTGTAGAGCGAGGGCTGAAATTAATATTGTTAAATATTTCCCGTGCCGAACCTTCTACATAGTGGGGAACTACATAACCGAGATTGTACTTTAAGGTATTGCTAAAAGTGCCGACAATGCCACTAATAGCTAAATTGCCGATTTCTCCCATGATATCGGCTTTGTCTTGCTTGAATTCCTCACTTTCGACATCGCCACCGCCGTTGAGAGTCAGGACGATCGTATCTGCTGCTTCCCGCGAAAATAACATCTGTGCTGAACCGGATAAATTGCCGCTAAAATCGAGTTGGGCTACTGCTACTAAGTCTTCTCCTAAAGTTTCAATCAGCGTTTTTTGCAATTGTAGAGGTGACATTGCTTGAGATGAAGGCAAGTCGTATTCTATCTCGCAGGAAATCATTTCGCTCATTTGCGAGACAGCCATACCGATAGCTTTGTTAACGACATCTTGCAATTTAGTTTGTCTGCCACTTTTCATGCTTGCTAAGTCGATACTCTGACTTTTACTTCGACCATTTCCGCTATCCAAACGATCGGGATAAGCAGCCATTGCTAGGGTGCGACGCAATTCTAATTCGTTGTTAGTTTTTTTGAGAGTTGCAAATATTCCTGCTAGCGACAAATACTGAATCATATTTCTTTGGAGTTCGTCGCTGAGTACGATCGTGGGTATTTGTAAAAATTGCAAAAATTGGATAATTCCTAAATAATTGTGTTCGATAGCTTTAAAATCTACGAGTACGGCTTTCGGATGGTGGCATTCCGCAATATCCAAGCAATTGTACAAATCGGTAGCTGTGGCAAATACATATTCGTCGGATCTCAAAGTTTCGTGCAGTTGCTGATTTTCTGATTCGGAATTGCCAGCAATCAGAATTAGTGCGATCGGATGGGGGTAATTGTTCATGGTATTTTTTTGAATAGATTATTCACTGTTTGTTTATTGAGATTCTGCCGTTTCATCTGTCTCAAATACAACGGATTCATAAATATCGATCGCAGATATTGCAGCGAAGGAGGGGAGAGTGGGGGAGGGGTAGAGGTAGAAAAGAAAAGAGAATTGACAAATGACAACTCTCAACTATCAACTCTCAATCGATCGACTCTCAATCGATCGCGAGCGGGGACGCTCGCACTACAACTATCAACGATCTATCGCGAGCGGGGACGCTCGCACTACAACTCTTAACTCTCAAATCAATACTTGAAATGGCTGACAAGCCCTTCCAATTCTGCTGCGGTTTTCGACAGTTCGATCGCGGAATTTTGCGTGTTGCTGGCACTAGCAGTCGTACTAGAAGCCGCATCGGCAACACTGGTAATATTGCGGGCTATTTCCGAAGATCCGATCGCGGCTTGATTGACATTTCGCGCAATTTCTGTAGTCGTTGCTGTTTGCTCCTCCACGGCGCTAGCAATAATAGTTTGAAAATCGCTAATTTGGTTGATAATAGAAGTAATTTGCCCGATCGCCTGCACGGAACTCTTAGTATCAGCTTGAATTGCTTCGACTTTTTTGCTAATATCTTCAGTAGCCGCCGCCGTTTGTTTTGCTAATTCCTTCACTTCATTTGCTACCACTGCAAAACCTTTGCCAGCTTCCCCGGCACGCGCCGCTTCAATAGTAGCGTTGAGAGCGAGTAAATTAGTCTGTTGGGCGATCGAAGTAATCACCTTTACAACATTACCAATTTCGGCACTGCTGACACCTAATTTGGTAATAGTTTCATTAGTTGTTTCCGCCATTTTCACAGCAGAATTAGCAACTGTTGCAGCTTCCGCAGCATTCTTTGCAATTTCCTTAATGCTGGCGTTCATTTCCTCAATACCGGTAGCCACCGACTGAGTATTGCTGCTAACTAAATCGGCCGCAGCAGATACAGTACCCGCTTGAGCCGAAGTTTCTTCAGCAGCCGCACCCATATTTTGACTTTCACCAATCAATTCTTCTGCTGCACTGCTAACAGCAACCGCAACTTGAGAAATCTGCTGCACTTGAGCGGTCAAATTAGCAGCCATCAAATTAACATTATCCGTTAAATCTTTCCAAGCACCGCTGACATCCGGCACATTTGCTTGCCCTCCTAATTGCCCTGCTACGACATCTTTAGCTAACTGATTTACTTCGTCAGCAAAAGTATTGAGCTGGTCAACCATCGCGTTCAAAGTATCTTTCAGTTCCAGAAATTCTCCTGCCGCTTCCACAGTAATTTTCTTCGACAAATCGCCCCGAGCAACAGCCGTAGAAACTTCAGCAATATTCCGTACTTGTTCGGTAAGCCGAGACGCCATAACATTGACATTCCCCGCTAAATTCAGCCAAGTACCGGACAAACCTTCAACTGTTGCTTGACCTCCCAATTTTCCTTGGACGCCAACTTCTTGCGCGACGCGAGTGACTTCATCAGCAAATTCGCTGAGCCTATCTGTCATTTGATTGACAGTATTCTTCAGCTCTAAAATCTCCCCTGCAGCTTCCACAGTAATTTTTTTCGACAAATCACCGTTAGCGACAGCAGTCGTTACTTCGGCAATATTTCGCACCTGGGCGGTGAGATTGCTCGCCATTAAATTAACATTTTCTGTTAAATCTTTCCAGACGCCAGCCACGCCGCGCACTTCTGCTTGCCCGCCGAGTTTGCCTTCTGTTCCCACTTCTTCTGCTACCCGATTTACTTCTTTAGCAAAATCGTTCAAACTGTCAACCATTTGATTGAGAGTATCTTTCAGTTGCAAAATTTCGCCTTCGGCTTCGACTGCAATTTTTTCGTTCAAATCGCCGACGCTAATCGCTGTAGCAACTTTAGTAATATTCCTCACTTGATTTGTCAGATTTTCTGCCATCAAGTTAACGCTGTCGGTAAGTTCTTTCCAAATACCGGATACCCCTTCAACTTCTGCTTGAGCGCCTAATTTACCTTCGCTGCCAACTTCGCGGGCGACGCGGGTAACTTCTGAAGCAAAACCATTTAATTGGTCTACCATTTTGTTGAGGGTAGTGCCGATGCGCCGGAACAATCCTTTGATCGGTTTGCCTTCTATTTCTAAGTTAAATTTGTCAGATAAATCGCCTTTGGCTACGGCGTGCAGCACCCGCGCTATATCTATTGTCGGTGCAACTAAGCTGTTGAGCGCTCCACTCACGCCATCAATGCTGCTCGCCCAAGAACCTTTTAAGTCTTTAATTATTGTTAACTTTGGAACTTTTCCTTCCTCGACAACTGCTTGATTTATCCGGTCTATTTCGTCAGCAAATTTTTCATTTACTGCTACCATCTCATTAAAGGTTTTGGCAATTTCACCCCAGCCATTATCTGCAGGTAAGCGAACGCTGAAGTCACCATCTCTCACTGCTGCTAGAGCTTGAATTAGTTGCTGCCCGTACTGGCTGTTAATGGTGTTTGCGATCGCGCTGCTGTCGCTAGTTTCTGCAACTTCTGTCCCTGTTAATTCCCCGCTAGCTGCGAGTTCGGTATCGGGAGATTCTGGGTCGATCGATCGATCTTGAGTATCCATAATTTTAGTTTTTCTGGGAATTTCAATTATGAGAAAAATGCGGAGGTTTGCAGAATTTATGACTGAAGGAAGAAGGAAGAAGGCACGACACGGATTTTGACACGGATACACGGATGAATTATGTAGTGTGTCAAATGTTCTAAAGAAGGAAGAAGGAAAAAGGAAGAGAGATCGGAAGGGGAGAATTACCCATTACCCATTACCCATTACCCGTTACCCATTACCAACTATCAACTATCAACATCAATCGCGAGCGAGCGGGGACGCTCGCACTACAACTATTAATCACGAGCGAGCGGGGAAGCTCGCACTACAACTATTAATCACGAGCGAGCGGGGAAGCTCGCACTACAACTATCAATCGCGAGCGAGCGGGGACGCTCGCACTACAACTATCAACTATCAACGATCGACTATTCAAGATGCTGCCGCGATCGCATCTAGCAATAGCTTAAAAGAACCCACATCAAAAAATAGTATAATGTCTCCTTGAATTTCCAACTGGGCTACATAAAAATGAGCAGGAGCTAACAGCACGCTCCCGTAATCCTGAGACTCTTCTTTCAACAGTAATTGTTCGATTTCTTCCTCTGTATAGTAGGGAACTTCATAGTCCAAAGGCTGATTTAAAACATTACCAATTGAACCCATAACTCCGTTGATCAGCATATTTCCTACTTCAGTGAGGGTACTGATTTTTAGGGAGTCGAGGTCGGGACTTGCTTTATCTTCCCCTGTTAGAACTGAGACTAAATTCACGGCACTATCTGTGGGAAATAGTAGCTGAGCACTGCCGGAAAATGAACCGTTAAATCCTAGCTGTACGACGGACAACTGCTCTATGCCGAAGCGTTCTTTCATTGCTGCTTGCAGTTCCACAGGAGTTAAAAGTTCGACCTCGGGAATCTGCAATTCGATCGGAAATTGCAGCATTTCATTTAACATTCCCGCAGCCTGACCTACACCAATATTGATCAGTTCCTTCAAAGCATCTATTTCATCGGCTGTTAGCTCCACTCTAGTATCTCCTATTTGCTGCTTAAGGCTTTTTCAATTGCAGCCTGAATCTCTGGAGCTTTTGGCGGTTTTTTCAACATCATGAAAGCTCCCAATTCTTCGCACTTCTGGCGCGCGCTATCTTGAATGTCGGCTGAAAGTACGATGACGGGAATTTTCGATCCTTTATCTCCCAAGGCTTTCAGCAAGGCGAAACCGTCCATTTCCGGCATTAATAAATCTGTCATCATGCAATCTGGCGAATGGGACGCAGCCATATCTAAGCCTTCTTGTCCGTTGCTGGCTTCGATGACTTGATGTCCGCCTTCTTCAACGGCTTTGCGGATCATCCGCCGAGAAAATGCTGCGTCATCTACAATTAGAATTAAACCCATTTTTTCGCGTTCCTTAACTTTGAGAATCGGTAATTGGTAATTGGTAATTGACAGTTGACAGTTGACAATTAAGATTATTTGAGATTTGACAGTTAACAGTTGTCAATTGTCAATTGTCAATTTATGCAGTAGACCTGCTCAAGTGTTCCGAGCAATCAAGCAAGTATGTTTTCATCTTGCCTTTACCTTTTACATCAATGACTCCCCTTTCTGCAAACAAATGTTTTTTTGACAACTGATTGTAGGTGTCTTCTGTCACTTGAATGCAGCCGGGAAAACTGTACTGTTCCATCCGGCTTGCCGTGTTCACAGTGTCCCCCCAGAGGTCATAACTGAATTTTTTGGTGCCGATAACTCCTGCTACCACCGGCCCGCTGTGGATGCCAATTCGCAGGCTGAGAAATTCTTTGCTGGTTTTGTTTAAATGCGTCATGACTTGCTGCATGGCTAGGGCCATTTCTAGGCTCGCGTCAGCGTGGTCATCGCGAAGTATTGGCAGTCCTGATGCTACCATATAACCGTCTCCGATGGTCTTAATTTTTTCTAAGCCGTACTCCTCAGTTAGTTTGTCGAATTCTGAGAAAATCGAATTGAGCCGGACAATTAATTCGATCGGGGGCATTTCGGAGGCGAATTTAGTAAAGCCTACCATGTCAGCAAATAAAACGCTAACATTCGGGAAGCGATCGGCAATGACTAATTCTCCTGGCGATTCTTCTAGCAGCCGATCGGCGATCGATCTCGGTAAAATATTTAGCAATAATTTTTCGGTTTTCGCTTGACTTTCCATCAACTGTCTGTAAAGCTCCGATTGTTCGATCGAGCGGCGCACTCGCTGGATGAGTACGGGCCAGTGAATCGGTTTGGTAACGTAATCTGTCGCTCCCACTTCAAAGGCTTTGTTGACGGATTTTTTATCATCTAGGGCTGTAATCATCAGTACAGGAATTTCTCGGGTTTCGGGATTCGCTTTGAGATTTTCGCAGCAGCTAAAACCGTCCATTACTGGCATCATCGCATCCAGCAACACGATATCCGGAATGGTGTCTTGGCAAATCTCCAAACATTCTTGACCGTTTGATGCTTCGATCGTTCGATAGCCTTCTTTTTCCATCACCCGGCGCATGAATAACTGTTGGGTTGGTTCGTCATCGACCATTAAAATCAGCGGTGTGGTTTGGGGATTTTTTCTGAATTCAGCACTAATCATGTTGCAGTACAAATAGCATTTATTATTTCTCAGCAGACAGCCGGTAGATTTAGTTCTTGTGCGAACATCTAAAAATTTATGTTCGATCGAACCTGGACTTATCTTTTAGTAACTGATGCACCGCCGCCGGTAATTTGTGATACTGTAATTTTTTCCAGTATCTAACGAAATAGGTAATATGGCCTTGACCCTGCTATTGAAATTATCGTAATAATAGTCTCAGATCGTATCAGGCATCCTACTGCTTAGCAATTGGCTAAATGGCCTAAGCTATTTCGGATGTTTGCGATTGCCTCAATCTTGCAAAGTCGATCGCCATTTCCAGCAATTAGCTATCATAACACGTTAACGTTGTCAATCAGCAAGAATCGCTAACTTTTGGGCGTTCCATTTACAGTCACGGACACTTCACAGTCAATAATAGACTCAGCTATTGCTTCGCTGACGCTCGCAATGACAAAAATTGATACTTTCACGTTCTATTTAATTTGACGGCAAAGCTGCATTTACCCGCTGATATTCGGCAGTAATTTTTGACAGTAATACCCCCGCACCTGCTGTTTCTCCGTTTCGCGCCATCTGTTCGAGTTGCGCGCACAATTGAAACAAAGGTACTGCCCCCACTGTCCCGCAAGCACCCCTGAGAGCGTGGGCCGATGCTTTAATGGCATTAGCATCACTTCTGCTGACGGCATCCGCGATTTCTTGCAATTTTAACGGGGCTACGTCCAGGAACATATCGACTATTTCCTGCCAAAAATCCTCCGCATCTTCCCCCATTAAATCTTGCAATTCTGTAAAAGTTTGATTGTCCAGAGGAGGCAATTCTATTTCGGATTCTGCTACGGGATCTGCGGCAACTTCCGGTACTGCGGGCA
Organism: Microcoleus sp.; assembly: GCA_051652045.1. Classification (GTDB taxonomy): domain Bacteria; phylum Cyanobacteriota; class Cyanobacteriia; order Cyanobacteriales; family Microcoleaceae; genus Microcoleus. The sequence goes on from JBOFTL010000535.1 coordinate 7,163, forward strand.
GGGAAACTTCGGGAATTTCTGAGTCTAAATTAACAGGTGTCAGGGCGGGTAAAACCGGAGATTCCATACTATTATTACTTGTGATAAGTTCCCCAGCATTCGGCAGAAAAGTTGAGATTGTTGGTTGAGAGTTCGCTTCAATTTGCGAAATTAAAACACTGGCACGGGCAATTAAAGTTTTTAACTCTTCAAATGCAGTTTCGTCAATTCGAGGCGGGGCAATTGTTTGGCCATCAATTGGAACTGTTGCGCCCTCATTTTCCAGCGCGGATTGGGTAGGAGAATTGGGAAGAGTCACCTCGCGATTGTTAAGGGTGGAATTCGATCGATATTCTGAAACGGTGCGATCGTAATTATTGAATGCTTGAATTAGAGACTGCACCCGCACCGGTTTGCTGATATAATCATTCATCCCGGCACTCAAACAAAGTTCCTTATCGCCCTGCATGGCATTAGCCGTCATCGCCACAATCCAAGGAGAAATCGATTTGCGATTTTCGCGATCTGTAATTTCTAAAAACTCTAAATTTCCCGACTCAGCCCCGGAAGTTTCTAACGTTAATTCCTCAGAAAATTGCTGGCGGATGCGGCGGGTAGTTTCCAATCCGTCCATTTCTGGCATCTGCATATCCATAAATACCACATCGTATTTGTCGCACACCAAAGCATCCAGTGCTTCTTGTCCGCTGCTAGCAACATCAGGGCTGTAACCTAATTTTTGCAGCATTTGAACGGCTACAATTTGATTGACTTCTACATCGTCTACTACTAACACTTTTAACTGTAAATTTTCGATCGATTCCCGATCGAATTGAGGCAAATCCATACAAGGCTGGTAGTTGCTACATTCTCCGCCCACAATCCGCAGCAAAACTTCATGAAGTTGCGCTTGCTTGATCGGTTTGTAAATAAAAGCAGCAAATTCAACTCGCCCTTGAATTTCTTTGTGAGACGGCCGTCCGCCGGAACTGAGAATCATCAAAGGTAAATTTTTACATTGCGGCAAATAGCGCATTTTTTCAGCTAAAGTCACTCCATCCATTCCCGGCATATGAAAGTCTAAAATTCCTACATCAAACTGACATTCTTTTTGCAGGACTTTCAGTGCTTGCGCCCCTGATTTAGCCGCGCGGACGGTCATTCCCCAAGACTGAGCTTGCAAGGTCAGAATTTTGCGGTTAGTCGCATTGTCATCTACAATTAACAGTCGCAATCCCGCTAATTGAGGCTGGGGTGAATTGAGATTTAAACTCTCCTGTGGCGGGGTTACTGAGGCAACTTTTATGGTAAAATGAAATTGAGAGCCTTTCTCCATTTCGCTTTCTACCCACATCGTACCTCCCATCATTTCGCTGAGGCGTTTGCTGATAGCTAATCCCAATCCAGTACCGCCGTATTTGCGGGTTGTAGAACTGTCTACTTGAGAAAAAGCTTTAAACAGTACATTCAGGCGATCGGGCGGAATTCCGATGCCTGTATCCCTGACTGTAAAGTGAATTTCGCAATCGCTAACTGCTGTATTTTCGGGAGATTCCAGATTGTTTTTTAGATCGAGAATTGGTTGAGCTGTGACTTTTACTACAACTTCTCCTGTTTCTGTAAATTTGACTGCATTGCCGATTAAATTAATTAAAATTTGCCGCAATCTGGTGATATCTCCGCATATATATGTAGGAACGCTGGCATCTATTTCGCAGGCTAAGTCAAGCTGTTTCTCCGCAGCTTTAGAAGCTGCCAAATCTAAAGCTTCTTCTACACAATTTCTCACATTTAACGGTGCTTGCTCTAAATCTATTTTACCTGCTTCTATTTTAGAAAAGTCAAGAATATCGTTAATAATTGCTAGCAAAGCATCGCCGCTAGTGCGAATTGTACTGAGAAAGCTGCGCTGGTTGGGCGACAGTTGCGTGTCCATCAGCAACTCTGTCATGCCGATAACTCCGTTCATCGGAGTGCGGATTTCGTGGCTCATCATTGCCAAGAATTCGCTTTTGGCTTTGTTAGCTGATTCTGCTTCTTGCGTGGCTTTTTTTAGTTCCGTTTCTACTATTAGTCGCTGCTGAATTTCTTGTTTGTATGTTTGGATGCGGTGCGTCAGTTCGGTAAGATCTTGAATGGCGATTAAGGCATAAAAACCTTCGCCTTTAATTGCAGGTATGGGAGTGACGTTGGTACTTTGAACTCGCGGTTTGCCGTTGGGTTGAATTGAAGTAATTAAGGATTGATGCAGTTGGGGTGAAAATATTGCTGGCAGGCCATTTTTAAATACTTGTCGCAGCCGATTTTGATATTTGGCTTCTTCGAGTTGGGGAAAATATGTTTTGAGGTTGGCACCGATGATTTCTTTTTTGGGTAATTTCGTCCACTGTTCTAAAATACGGTTCCAAAACAAGACTGTAAAATCTTGTCTGATGACGCACAAACCGATGGGAACTCGATCGAGAATGTTGAATTGTTGTTCTGCTTGTTCGATTTCTTCTAGCATTTGACAAAAGAAGGAAGGCACTACACGGATGAAGGCGGGTACGCAGATTAATGATTGATTGTGTATCAGATTTTATCGGGATAAATTACAGCATTCTGCAGGAAGCATGAAGTACAGAAAAATCGCCGGTAGGGGCATGACAATGCCTTGCCCTTGCGAGGATTGTTCGATCGGCCGATATACTTCATCAAGGGTGCAATTTGCCGTAAATATAAGTAAGAGGGAATAGGAAAGAAGTCAGTTCCGGACGCACAGACTCTATCTGTAGGGTTTGCAGTGCGCACCTTACTGCTATTACTGCTAGTATAAATTCCTAGCGCGCCACCCTCAACTCTCAGCCCTCAAATCGATCTGATGCACCGTACCAGAATATCAGATCTTAAAATTCTCCCAGCCTTAAGAGTTGCAGTTGAAAAAGTATTACAGCTTGCAAAAAATTTGATAATTTTTGCAAAGTTTCCTAAATATACTATAATACTGTGGTGAAAATCGCAACCTCGTCGCCCCGATCGCCCGAGCAAAAGCAATGCTGGCTGGAGCGAACTCAGGTTTTCAAATGTTCGATCGTTCAAAAATAGTGCGGGTATAACAACAGACTTGGCCTTAGTAAGCTGCCATGTTTTGATGGCGAATTTTGAGGGCGAAGTTTAAACTCCCCTTCTAAAAGCCTCACCTTCAACTATTAACTATCGACTGTTTAAGGATGGGTTTCCTCAAACCCAAACCTTCCTCAACAACAAAGATTCACGCAATAAGGAATAGATTCGATGGAAATCGATGAAGATGTAAAGGCATTTTTGATAGAAGGTTATGAATACCTGAATCAAATTGAAGAAGATTTAGTAATTTTAGAACAAAGTGAATGCGATCCGGAAGTGATGAACCGGATCTACCGCAATCTCCATACAATTAAGGGTAACAGCGGTTTTTTGGGAGTGGAAAAACTCGAAGCAGTGGCCCACGCTGGAGAGAATTTGCTCAGCCAATTGCGCGATTGCACTATTGGGATGAATGCCCAGATTGCTAGTGCTTTGCTGGAAACAGTCGATGCGGTGCGGGAGCACATGGAAGCTTTAGAAACTACTGGAGAAGAAAGCCCGATCGACCGTACAGAATTGCTGGAAAAACTGACTCAGTTACAAGAATATGTCGGCAGTGAATCTGTGGCTGAATCTGTTGCTGAATTAGAGGTACTACCAAGCACGATCGAGCCTGATTTAGTCTCTAAAAATGTTCGAGAAATCGAATTGCAGCAGCGCGCGATCGAGCCTGACTTAGCATCAAATGAGCCTGAATTACCCTCAGAAAATATTCGAGAAACCGAAGTGCAGCAGCGCGCGATCGAGCCTGACTCAGAAGCAGCTCAAAAAACTATAGAAAAAGTTTTAGAAACAGTACACCAAGAGCTGGGAAAACAGGAAGAAATAGCAGCGGTTAGCGCCGTAAATTTTCAGCACAAAATAGCCGAAGAAACAGCAGTTCCGTTACTTGCTGAACCACCTTTAATTACGCTTGAGAAATCACCATTCGCTGCTGATATTTCCGAATTAAAAACTAACGGAAAGGCAACAACAGGCGGTGATGCTGAGGGCGATCGATTCAATAAAATTGCTGACGCGGCAATTCGAGTTGATGTCGGTTTGCTCGACAAATTGATGAATTTAGTTGGGGAATTGGTTTTGTGTCGCAACCAAATTTTAGAGTTTGCCAATGCCAACGCAGCCCGCACGCAAAATGACGATACATTGAAATCAGTATCCGGTCGTTTAAACTTAGTTACTTCCGAATTGCAAGAAAAAGTAATGAAGACGCGGATGCAGCCGATTCGGAGTATTTGGAGCAAGTTTCCTCGGGTGGTAAGGGATACTGCATTTACTCTAGGAAAACAAGTGCATTTAGTAATGGAAGGGGAAGAAACAGAGTTAGATAAAACATTAATTGAGGCGATCGGCAATCCGCTAACTCACTTAGTCAGAAATTCTTTAGATCACGGCATCGAAACTGCGGAATTGCGTGTCGCTAAGGGCAAACCTGCTGTTGGTAAACTGCTGTTGCGAGCTTATCATGAAAGCGGTCAAGTCAATATTGAAATTTCAGATGATGGCGGCGGTATCGATCCGAATCGGCTCAAAAATAAGGCGGTACAAAAAGGATTAATTTCTGCAAATAAAGCAGAGCAAATGAGCGATCGCGAGGCGCTGAATTTAATTTTTATGCCGAGTTTTTCGACAGCAGAAAAAGTTACCAATATCTCCGGCAGGGGAGTTGGGATGGACGTAGTGAGGACGAATATTGAAAAGATTAACGGCACGATCGATGTCCAAAGTCACGTCGGACAAGGCACAACATTTAAGCTAAAAATTCCGCTGACTCTGGCAATTATTCCAACATTAATTATTACTACAGGGGGCGATCGATTCGCAATTCCTCAAGTCAATTTATTGGAACTGGTTCGCTTGGAAGGAGAACAACTGAAAAAGATCGAATTGTTTCACGGAACCCCGGTTTACCGATTGCGGGGGCGGCTGCTGCCGCTGGTTTATTTAAACCGAGAATTGAAGCTCGATCGACCGAATTTAGCCAGTGGCAAAACATTACAATTTGACATAGATGAAGCCCTGAAT
>JBOFTL010000536.1:0-2070 GCA_051652045.1 Microcoleus sp.
TCGGATCCTCATCCACCCGTCCCCTGCTTAAATCTACAATTATTAGATTGCTTACGGGTGGAATCACAGCCTCACGCGACTCTCATCCCACACTAACCGAGGCGGTATAGTGTGGGGATTCCCGTCTGTTTAGCTAACAATAGGATGAGATGTCTTCTTTGCAATCATCTGCCAAATAGCTCAGGGCCCGAAAGCGCATCCCTACTAACTGTTCGTACAGCGGGTTAATTTTGCACATCGGCGGAACGTGAACGATTTTGCGGCCGAACAATACAATATCACGCTCGAAGGGACATTGGGGCGGAATCATTTTGCAGACGAAGTGCGCCACTCTGGGATCGTGGACTTCCCAGCCGTCGAGCCAGTTTTTTACTGGTTGCAGCACGTCGTGGTGAGGTTGAGGAGGGCGGGTTAGGGTGCTTGTTCCAGCATTTAAGGGAACGGCTGCTTCTTTGTTCGGCCAGGGTTGCGGCTTGTATTCGGTGTCTTCGATCGTGTGTCGCAAAGATTCGATCGCCCCGACGCTGTGTCCTAATGCCGTACAAAAGTTGTATAGTACCTCATCTTCGCAGAAGGAATACGTACCATCCGCCAAAGCTACCATTACTGCTGTTCTCAAAAAGTTCTCACCTGTAGTGGTGCCTTTTCCTAAAGCCGCAGCTAGTTCCTCTGGGGAAATGGGTTCAAAACCTGCCTCAGCAGATACTGAATGCGAGCCGTCACTGGCTAAAGACGCAATCAGTTTTTGCTCCTCTTCGTCAAAATTACCATCCGCCCAAGCTACAGTTAACAATCCGCGCAGCCAAGCAGCAATCTCTTCGTTGGTGCAGGAAGATTTTACATTACTCATCAGCATCTCCATTTGGATACACCAGTCTATTCGTTTGTTTGGAGCGGGGTCAACATTCCCCTCCCTGTATTTTTTACTACTTTTTTGCTCGATCGTTCCAATACTTGAAGCTTTGTATCCAAAGAGTGCTTCTAACGCTTGTAGAGGATGTGTCAATACCATATTTTTCCTCAAGAGCATCGCTTTGCTAGCGAGCATATCAATTGGGTTAGTGCTTTTTCCCCCAAATGTCATCTATCCGGAGGAATAAGTTTGTCTGAATTTATCTTAACATTTATTGCATCCGGCGATCGCAATTCAGACTGCTCTTTGTTAAAGTTTAACCCAAATTTAATTCACGTTTATTTACAAATAGTAGATTGTTTCGGAAATTACGCATTTTTACCGAGTAAACCGAATTGTCGTACCGAATTCAAGAGCCCAAATCCTTGTGTTTACTGAAAACAAGCAGTTTTTTCACAGAATGCGCGTCCCCAGCACCCAAGCCGATCGACCAGAAATACAGTATCAAAAATTACAATTTACTGTCGATCGATCTGAAATAAAGTATAGGAAATTACACTTTTATATTGCCGTCAAAGTAATAGTATCAGATACGACAACATTGCGAACAATTTTACGCGATCGAGCAGACTACTTCGCTAGCAAGTTGCTGTGAAGCGTCAAGAATCACTGCTCCTTTAGGACGGTGAGTATGTCAAAGTAACTCGGAATGGTAATGGGTAATGGGTAATTGGTAGGTACGTACAGCATTTTTGCTGGGTTTGTTAGCTAAACAGACGGGAATCCCCACACTATACCGCCTCGGTTAGTGTAGGATGAGAGTCGCGTGAGGCTGTGATTCCACCCGTAAGCAATCTAATAATTGTAGATTTAAGCAGGGGACGGGTGGATGAGGATCCGAACCAACTCTTGATTCAATAAATTGTTAATCAACTTGCTAGGCGATCGCGATCGAATAACGCTTTACTAGGCGAATGTGATAAAATAACTCTCACCTTGCATCGTCAAGATCGTAATGCAATGAAGGTAACATATCAGTATCGATTCTATCCAGACACCAATCAAAAACAGCAGCTCAATCGCTGGCTGAGGATTTGCCGTTATTGGTATAATCGCCAGCTAGGAGATCGCTTCGATTGGTGGCAGATGAACCGTACCGATATTAATGCCTGTCCGCTAACAAGCAGTATTGCTACTCCCAGACCCAAGCCTAATTA
>JBOFTL010000537.1:0-6682 GCA_051652045.1 Microcoleus sp.
AGCCCGGCCAATTGGGCGATCGCGCCAACCAACTGATTCGCTTCCACCGGTTTGGGCAAATGTCTCTGAAACTCTGCCTCTAGCGCCGGCGGGGCCGCATCCTCCTCTGGGCTGCCTCCCGCTAGCGGTGCCGTCGGTAGCAGTTCCCATTGTTCCGAAATTTCGCGGGTTCTAACGCGACGGATTGCATCGCAGCCCCCAGCTTCGGGTAATGTCAGATCGCTTACCAACAAATCAGGGTGCGACTTTTCCAACTCGGCCATACCTTCGGGGGCGCTAGCTACCGCTGTTACCTTGGCCCCAAATGCTTCGAGGGCAGTTTTCAGAAATTCCCGAATCTCGGGGCTGCTTTCCACCACAAGCACTCGCTTTCCGGCTAAAGGTTTGGTTGCCACTGCGGATTTGCTTTCGATTTGCGCGATCGCGGGAACCCGATCGAGCGCGCCTTTGCTGCGCCCAATGGGGAGGTACACTTCAAAAGTCGCGCCCTGTCCGACTCCTGGACTTTGGACTCGAATGCTACCTCCGTGCAATTCCACCAACTGCCGCACGATTGACAGTCCCAGCCCGAGGCGGTTTTGTTCTTTGGTTTTCCAGGTATTTGTCGGGCGGAAGCAGTCGAAGATGTGGGGTAGCAATTGGGCATCGATGCCGCAGCCGCTGTCACTGATGCGGATCAGCGCGCCCCACCCAATGCACTCGACTTCGATTAAAACTCGTGCTGTCTGCGATTCCGGGGTAAATTTGATCGCGTTGGAAAGTAAGTTCCAGACTATTTGCTGCAATCTTTCTGCGTCTGCCGCAATGTAGTCGGCATCAGGATCGAAAATTGTTTCGATGCGGATGTTTTTGGCATCGGCTGCGGGGCGGAGGGTGTCGATCGCGGATTCGATAACTGACGGGAGGTGAACCCTGCCGAGGTTAAGCTGGACTTTCCCCCGCAGCAACCGCGAGAGATCGAGAAGATTGTCGATTTGCTGGTTTTGCAATTTGGCATTGCGTTCGATGATTTCTAAAGCGCGGTTTGTGGTGGTTTCGTTGAGTTTCCGCGATCGCGCTAGCTGCACCCAACCCAAAATCGCACTCAGGGGCGATCGCAATTCGTGGGAAGCGATTGCCAGAAATTGGTCTTTTGCCCGGTTGGCTTCGGCTTGGGCTGCTTCGCGGGCTTTGCGATCGGTAATATCAACTCCGATCGCCACGTATTGAATCGGTTTGCCGTTAGCCTCCAACAGCGGAACTACTGTAGCGTACACCCAATAATCGCTGCCATCTTTGCGGCGGTTTTGAATTTCTCCCTGCCAAATTTCTCTTTTGGCAACAGTCGATCGCAGATTTTTGATTAATTCGGCAGCGGGTGTAGCGCTACTATCCTCCTGAGAATCACCCGATCGCAGGATGTGCCATTTACTGCCGATTAGCTCCGATCGCGAATATTGGGAAATTTCGCAAACTCGATCGCTGACGTAATCGATAATTTCTTGACTGTTTACCCTCACTAGCAATGTCGATCGGTCGATCGCTGCTTGAAGATCCCAACATTCTTGCAACCGCGAGTCTACCTCTTTTTTCGTAGAAATTTCCCTCTGGCGATCTGTTCTGTTGTGTCGATCGCCAGCTTTTTTTTCCCCTTCGATTTTCATTGTTGTTTGTTCTCCCCTGACTGCTGATAGCTAATCGACAAAGCATCCAGAGCTGCGATCCTATTTTTTGCCGGAGCCTGCTGGTGTCGCATTTTATAGCTGTTTATTTTAATCTGAGCTTGCCGCACTGTATCTCTATTTAAAGTTATATTATTGTCGCTGGTTGGTTTTTGCATCATAATTTAAAATATTCTGTATATTTCTCAACTATTGTGCTGTTTTAGAGATCTATTTGGACCTCTACAGCCACCCTCTGGCGATCGGCTGCTCCTTTTGTTAAATTCCTTAATTCTCTACCTTGACACGCCTGTAAACCTATTGTATTATATTTTGTATTACAAGGTCGATCGACAGTCCTCTATTGCTAGGTTAGCGCGCAGTTAACCTCCGGTTAGCGCACTCAGCAATGTAAAATTATAGGAGAATTATTCAATGAAAGTAGATGCAGTACGCACTCGCTTTGAACAAGCAGCGTTGGAGTATGACAGCTTAATTCCCCGGATTATTCCCTACTATCGCGAGCAACAAGATTTAATGTTGCAGTTAATCCCTTTTGCCAGTAATGCTAAGATAAAAGTGTTGGATTTAGGCGCGGGAACTGGCATCTTATCATCCCTAATTTTGCAAGCATTTCCTCATGCAGATGTCACCGCCTTTGACATGGCAGAAAATATGCTAAAAATTTGCCAAGCAAATTTGTCATCTTTCCAAGAACGGCTGACCTTAAAGCAGGGAAATTTTGCAGAAGACGATTTCGGCAGCGGTTACGATTTGGTAGTTTCTGGATTGGCAATCCACCACCTCGACGGTGCGGGAAAACAACAACTATTTCACAAACTTTTCGACTCTATGAATTCCGGAGGCATCCTGCTAATTCGAGATCTTGTCACTGGCGCCACTCCCAGTTTAACTGAGAAATACGAACAGTTGTGGCGGCAGTACATGAAATCTTGCGGAGAAGACGATGCAGTCTACTTTCAAGCTTATCTAGAAGAAGATATTCCCTCCTCTATTGAAGAACAGACAAGGTGGCTTGCCACAGCGGGTTTTTCTGACGTAGGATGTCACTGGCGCTATCTAAATTTTGCTGTTTTTGGAGGAGTTAAGGAGGGATTTTAGATTTTAGATTTTAGATTGGAGGATTTGAGATTGAGAGATTGAGACAGGTGAATTCACAGATTATTGAAGTAGGGTAAAACTAAGTTGACAGAATCAATATGTGAGCAAAAAAATATTCAAGCAAAAAAATGAACGATCGCCGTTTAATTAAAATCAGCAAATATCTCAGCAAACACCTGCGACACGAGCCCGATCGCATCGGCATTCAACTCGCTCCCGGCGGCTGGGTTTCTGTCAGCGAACTCCTCGATGCCTGCCAACAAAACAACTTTACCATTCACCTTGCAGAGCTCAAACAAGTAGTTGCAGAAAATGACAAACAGCGCTTTTCCTTTGACGAAACCGGCACTTTAATTCGTGCGAACCAAGGACACAGCATAGAGATTGACTTGCAACTAGAACCTACTGTGCCGCCCGATATTTTATATCACGGAACAGGCAGAGGCGCGATCGAGTCTATTCTCAAGGAAGGGATTAAAAAAATGTCGAGACATCACGTTCATTTATCGATCGACATTCCGACAGCACGCAAAGTAGGTGCGAGGCACGGTATCCCAGCAATCTTGACTGTAAGCGCTGCTGAAATGCACGCCGCAGGGCATACATTTTATTGTTCTGATAATGGAGTCTGGCTAGTTGATTTTGTTCCCCCGAATTATCTAAAATTAAATTAGTTGACAATTGACAGTTGACAGTTGACAGTCGATCGATAATCCCAAAATTCCAATTTCAAAATTTTTTCAATATCCAATATAACAATCCACAATCCAACAATCTCAAATCTCGCATCTCAAAATCTCCAATCTCAAATCCCACAAGATCCAATTTCCAAATCTAAAATCTAAAATCTAAAATCTAAAATCATCCTATGGATCGCGATAATAACTACAATCAAAACAGTCCGCAAAACCGGGGTTTGCTAGGTTCTGGCTGGCGTCCCCTGTACAGGCAATTCGACGTAGATTACCTGCTGCACCTAGTGTCTAGCGATCCCTTAGAACTCGCTCAAAAAACCCTAGATGCAGCTAGCGATATTGCCGATGCAATGGGACGGCACCAATTTGCGTGGTGGGCGAATATCTTAAATGTCTTCTCAGAAAATACGCGCTATGAAATGGACGAATTTTGGGATTACATTACCCCGCAGCCGGTTTATCCAGATTACCGCTACAGAGATGTTTTAAGTATCGAAACCCCCGTCATTCAATTAGTCAGTCGCGCCAGCATCCCGATCGAATACGTACTCAATAAACTCCAAGAAATTACTATTTTTAAAGTTTTGGATTTGTTGGGCAAACCGGATACAATTACCCAGTATTTTATGGAGAGGCATTTTTATTATCCGGCCGATCGATTTACAAGCTGGGAACGCTTGGAAGTTTTAGGTACTGTGTACGCTTATTGGGCAAAAGACAACTGCTGGCTGCAAGTTGACAGCTACGACAGGGGACGGCGGCGTTACACCCTGATTTGCAAAAATATTGCTCCGATGGTCAGGAAAGCAACTTACAATTTAGCAGTCATTCTCAGCGGGTACAAAAGTCGCGTCGGACAAGTTCACAGTCAGTATCCAATTCGGACATTTACTGAAGAGGTGCAAAGTTTTACAGATACTGTTCAACAGGCAATTCTCGATCTCAATCAAGTGGCCGTGTTAGTCAGCGGGGAACCGGGTACCGGCAAAACTGCGTGGACGCAAGCGGTAGCCAAAGAAATTTTAGTGCCGTTGGGCTATATTATTTTTATTCTAGACCACGATGCCGTGGAAAATTTCGTGCCGCCGAATTACTTAGAAAGGATTTGCATTATCATCAACGAAGCTGACAACTTAGCTCAAGATCGATCGACCGCCACCGCCCAGCGAACCAACAAAACCGAACACATTCTGAGTTTGCTGGACGGAACTTTGTACCAAAGCGTGATTGATGAAGAAGGTATTCAATTTCAGCAAAAACTCGCAATCTTAATGACCTGCAACACTACTGAAAGGCTAGATCCGGCGATGTTGCGGAAAGGAAGGGTGGATTTTACCTGTGAATTTACGCACAAATTTGTTTGAGATATATACTCAATTCCCATTAAGTTGGTGCGATATTACTTAGTCGGGCTGCAAAGATTCCCACGTCATAGCTGTACTCAGCTTGACGTGTGGAGTATGTCACTACAATCTGCTTAATTACGGACAGCTAACGGCGGAAAATTCTTGAATTTTACAATTTAAGAAAAAATCCAATGGGCATCCGTAGACAAATTTCTTAAAAAATGATACAAACGAGGGGTGATACCCTTTGTGGTTTTACCCCCGTTTAACGCGAGCAAACTCATATCAGGGACTTCAGCAACAATTTTTGCTCGGCTGCATTACGAATTCAAGTGCTTTTGGAGGCGGCATTTCTAGCTTGTCCTGAAAAGCATTGAAATTGATGCAAGATTTTATGTAATCAGTTACAAGTTGACAGCATACTGGTTGACAGTTGGGGGCGAGGTTTTTGGAATGGGGATTTCAACCCGGTTCTCAAAACAATTCGCTACGGGCGGCGGGGGCTAATCACCCTCGATCTTTCGGTCAATAGCCGAGGGCTTGTGCGATCTATCTCAATGTAGGGCGAATTAGCACCTGGGAGGATCGGTCGCGTATCAGATAGCCTCTGATTGAAAGACGTGCCAGATGTCCGCATTAAAAACTAATTTAATTGCTGTCGATCGATCGTGCGAAATAGAACTTGTTTTTACACGAGTCCTAATTTTGGTATCCAATAGCATTTCTTACCCTGACAGACATGGAGGGCATTTCAAACAGTGCAAACTCAGCCAATTAAGCAAGAAAGTCAGGTACTGGGAAAGTATGCTGCTGGGAAAACCCTCATTCCCCACGAAGCCGCAGAGACAGCAGCCGTGCCCGACAATCAAGATAGATTGCGACGGTATGTGGAAAATTCGCCAGACGCCGCAGCGATTGTTGACTGCGAAATGCGCTATATTGCTGTTTCTCGTGGCTGGGAAACAGATGGCGGCTTGAACCCTGGCGAAGCCACGGGCAAGTTTCACTCGGAAGTGTTTCCCAACATCCCGGAATATTGGCTGCAAAATGCACGGGCGTGTTTGGCTGGTGTTTTAGAATATAGCGAATTTGTAGAAGTGCGCCCGATCGAATCTGAGAACAAAATCGGCACTTTGGGAAGCTGCGAATTGGTAAAATGGGTAATTAAACCTTGGAAAAATAGCTCGGGAAAAATCGGTGGCGCGCTCTTATTTAGGGAAAAAAAAGCAGACAAAATCGCCTCAGAAACTTGCAGCAGCAAACTGCCATCCGAGGCTAAAAAAACGGAGTTAGAAATAGCCGAAATGCTAACGGCAATAGCTCTCGATCGCGCTCCAGATCCAGTATTTTGCATTGCCTCAGACGGTAGAATTTGCTACACCAATGCAGCGGCATCTCAAGTTCTCGGCTACTCGCAATCCGAACTGCTGGAACTAACAGTTAGCGATATCGACCCGCATTTGTCAGCAGTAGATTGGCCTGCCAGGTGGCAAGAGATCGAGCGTATCGGCCACCTCACTTTTGAATCGAGTTACATCACCAAAGATGGCGGTACTTTACCCGTCGAAGTTAAAGTGAATTACTTAGAATTCACGGGTGGTAAATACTGCTGCGCGATCGCCCGAGACATCTGCGATCGCAAAGCAGCAGAATTAGCACTTTTAGAGGCTAAAGAGCAACTGCAAGCTGTTTTGGATGCCGTCCCCGGATTCGTTTCGTGGGTAAGTTCCGATCTGCGATATTTGGGAGTAAACAAGCACTTGGCTGCTGCTTACAAATTACAGGCAGAAACATTTATCGGTCAAAAAGTAGGTTTTTTAGATACCAGCCCTCTGTTTAACAATTTAGTCTACGAGTTTTTTGCCAGTGACGAAACTAC
>JBOFTL010000538.1:0-3265 GCA_051652045.1 Microcoleus sp.
ACAGTGTTCTTGTCCCCCCCCTTTATAAGGGGAGCCAGTGCGTTGCGCAGCCAGTGCGTTGCGGGGGTCCCCCCCGTTGTAGCAACTGGCGTGGGGTCCCCCCCGTTGTAGCAACTGGCGTGGGGTTAGGGGGGGTCAAGGATTGTAGCAGACTTTTAGAGAACTGGTATAAGAGGGCGGGCACTATTGGCACCGCCCCTACCTGTCAACTATCAACTGTCAACTATCAACTATCAACTATAAATAGATAATGAGATCGGTAATTGTTTGTGTCGATGACGAACCGGATATTCTCAGGAGCTTGGGCGATCGACTCAAGCGCCACTTTGGCAAAGAATATGATATCGAACTGTCTAGCGATGGGGAAGATGCCCTATCGCTATGTGCGGAATTAAGCGCAGAGGGCAAAAACATTGCCCTGATCGTTTCCGATCAGAAAATGCAAGGCATGACAGGAGATACCTTATTGATTCGACTCCATGCTCTCTATCCCAAAGCGCTAAAAATTATGCTCACCGGGCAAGCTGATGCTACTTCTGTGGGCAACGTTGTCAATGCAGCAGCTTTATACCGATACATTGCGAAACCCTGGGATGAAACCGACCTGATTTTAACTGTTGCTGAAGCCGTGCGGCGCTTTCAGCAAGAGCAACAACTAGCCGAGCAAAATGAATTGCTCAAAAAAACCAATGCTAAGTTAAACAGTTCTCTGTCATTATTATTAGCCACCTTAGAAGCTACATCTGAGGGAATTCTCGTTCTCGATCGAGCGGGAAAAATTGTTAGCTTCAATCAAAAGTTTGCCAGTATTTGGAATCTCCCAAGTTCAGAAACAACGAATAACGAAGAAGATTGTTTGAGTGTCATATTAGAACAGTTAACCGAGACAGATGCCATCAATTTTCAGATATCTATTTCCCAAGAAAATAGCGAAAGGCACAATTGTTTAAAATTAAAAAATGGGAAGCTCATTGAATATTATTTGCGACCGCAACAGCTCAGGGGAGAAATTGTCGGTAAGATTTGGAGTTTTCGAGACTTGACTCAGGAGCAGCAAAAAGAAGCGATCTTAAAACATCAAGCCTTACATGATTCTCTCACCAACCTCCCCAATCGCATCTCGTTCAATCAAAAATTTGCTGCTGCTTTGAGCGAGGCTGCCAATAATTCAAGACTCATCGCTGTGATGTTTTTGGATTTAGATCGGTTTAAAGAAGTTAATGATACATTAGGTCACTCGAACGGCGATCTCTTGTTACAAAAAGTCGTGCAACGCCTGAGCGGTTGCCTGAGAGGAACAGATGTACTGGCTCGTTGGGGAGGAGATGAATTCGTGCTATTCCTGCCAGGAATTCGCAGGCGAGAAGATGTCAGCGAGATTGCCCGCAGGCTCGTTGAATCGCTGCAACCTCAGTTTTGCCTGCAAGGACATTGTGTAGATATCACGGCTAGTATCGGTATTGCAATGTATCCTGATGATGGTACAGACTGCAATACATTGCTCCAAAATGCCGATGTGGCCTTATATCAAGTAAAAAAGTGCGGGCGAAACAATTATCAGTATTTTGAAGCTTCTGACTTTTCAGGTGCGGAGATTCTTGGTTCGCAGAATTAAGTAGATGAGTATAAAAATATATCAATATATCATTGCGAGCGAAACGAAAAGAATTACCACCTTCCAGGTTACCAGCTAAAAAAATCTTCCATAAATATCAAAACTGTTTTTAGTGCGATCGACATCACATAGGCGATCGTATTTTTTGAGTAAATTGAAATAAAAACACTACGATCTGAGACAGGTCAAGCTAGCTTTTCATATGAAGTATTTTTGGTATCGGCTCGTAGCTCGGCTGAGCAAGTACCCTATTGTCGCCACCACTCTAACAATTGTTTTTACTTGTTTGCTCTTTATTCCACTGGGTTTAAATACTTGGAATGCTTATCAAGTATTCAACCGAGTGATTGTGGCCGACTTTCATCTCCAGCAGCTAGCAGGCAATATCGTTTACTTGGATGAAGCCCTCACGATGTCTGCTAGGATGAATGCGGCCACCGGAGATACTCGTTGGGAACAACGCTATAAAAGTTTAGAACTTACCTTGGATTCTGCTATTAAAGAGTTAATTCAGTTAGCGCCCAATACCTACGAATCCCAAGGATCTATCGCCACTGATGCCGCAAATCACCAACTCGTGAATATGGAATATCAGTCGTTCGACTTAGTTCGAGAAGGTAAGCAAGCAGCAGCGGCAGCTTTACTTGGCGGACCGACTTACGAGTTGCAGAAAGCGATTTATTCCAATGCTATCCAGCAAAGTATGACTGCGATCTCAGGACGACTTAAAAAAAACAAAAACACCTTCAGTCAAAACTTATTATTTTCCACTGCTATTTCGGGACTCAGTTTAGCGATACTTTTACCAATTTGGCAGGCGATTTTGCGATTGTTAGACAAATACTTAACCGATGTAAAGACTGCGCGATATAGCTTGCAACTGTTGAACGAAAAATTAGAATTGAGAGTTAAAGAACGAACTGCTGAACTAACTCAAGCTATGACCGATTTGCAACAGATGCAACTTAAAGCGATTCAAAGTGAAAAAATGTCCGCCCTTGGCAACTTAGTGGCTGGAGTCGCCCACGAAATTAACAATCCCCTCGGATGTATTGTCGGTAACATATCCGTCGTGCAGGATGCGATCGATGACCTGTTTGATTTAATCGATTTGTACGGTCGGACATTTCCTCAACCTGGAACTGAAATTGAAGCTAAGTTAGAAGAGGTAGACTTAGACTATTTGCGGCAAGATGTTCCTGTGGCGATCGAATCTATGAAAGACGCTGGCGATCGCATTAAAAATATCAGCACCAGCCTCAGAACCTTCTCCCGTGCTGATACATACCAACCCGTACCCTTCAATATCCACGACGGTATTGATAGTACCTTGATGATTTTGAAACACCGTCTCAAAGCTTCTAAATCTCGCCCAGAAATTACCGTCATTAAGAACTATGGTGATTTACCGCTGGTGGAATGCTATGCGGGACAGTTGAATCAAGTGTTTATCAATTTGTTGGCAAATGCGATCGATGTTTTTGATGAAGCCACCCAACACGCTACTTTTGCTGACCTGAAAGCCAATCCCCAGCAAATCGCAATTCAAACGGTAATGACAGAACAAAATGCAGTTGAAATTCGCATCAGTGATAATGGCAAAGGGATGAGTGAAGAAGTAAAAGCTTGCATTTTTGACCATCTGTTTAC
>JBOFTL010000539.1:0-2053 GCA_051652045.1 Microcoleus sp.
ACTTGGCCTCCTACTAAGCCAGCAGCACCCACAGCGCGGGCCAAATGGGCGATCGCCTGCAACACCTGTTGGGGCGCGACGTTCTGGCTTTTAGCGGCGATAAATTCAAAGGCATAAGTTAACAAACCGTCGCCGGCGAGAATGGCGATATCTTCGCCGTAAACCTTGTGGTTGGTGAGTTTGCCGCGGCGGTAGTCGTCGTTGTCCATTGCCGGCAAATCGTCGTGGATCAGCGACATGGTGTGGATCATTTCCAAGGCGCAAGCTGTGGGAATTGCCATTTGTGCGGTGCCGCCAGCAAGTTCGCAGCTAGCCACGCACAGGATCGGACGCAGGCGCTTGCCTCCCGCCAGCAGGGAGTAGCGCATCGCTTCGTAAATTTTCTCTGGGTAGATGACCGGGAGGGCACTGTCGAGAGCCGCTTCGATCGCTTTTTTTTGTTGGACTAGGTAAGAAGATAAATCGAAAGAGGATTCTGATTGGGGCGAATCCATTTTACTTGCCAGTACCATCCCTTGTTCTCTCGTGCTGAATGTGATGTGGGATACACCCGATCCGGCTCGATCGCGCCGACTGTAACGGCGGTTGAGACTCGAAATCGGAGTTTCAATTAAATTATCAGAAAACAGGGTTGAAAACTCCGTCACTTCGACAGGCTCAGTACAAGCCTTACAGGACGGCTTTAATTGTAAACTTTTGTTGTAACACTAACCCACTTTGTGCTGGATGAAGTGGCATTTTGAGTTTTAGCCTAATGTCGCAAGAATTCCTCATCCTCATCTTAAATCCTCGTAAAATCGAACATCCAAAATCGCCAATCTAAAATTGTCTTGCTGTTTCCAAAAAGCGCTGCACTGCTGCTGAGGGCTTTTTTCGCCAAATCAGGGCGATCGAGACGATCGGACTCGTTTCTGATAAAAATTTGTAAACAACCCCGCTGCGCTGGAAATTTTGCATCGATGCGGGGACGATCGCGACTCCCATCTCGGCTGCTACGAGGCTGACGATCGTCTGCATTTGAGTTGCTTCTTGAGCCGCGATCGGGCTAAAACCTGCTTGCTGGCAAAAACTGACGATCGGATCGTACAATCCAGGCGCGAGGGAACGGGGAAAGAATATGAAAGGTTCGTTAGAGAGCGATCGCAATTCTACTCGATCGCGCTTTGCCATTGGATGAGTTGCCGGTAGCGCTACAATCAGCGGTTCCTCAAACACTATTTCTGAATTGACACTTTCATCTACTGGAGGCCGCACGAAACCGATATCGATCCGCCCGTCTTGCAGGCGTTGCAATTGTTCGTCGGTGGTAAGTTCGCGCAGTTCTAGTTTGACACCCGGATGTAAAGTGCGAAATGCCTGCACCATCGTCGGCACTACATTGTGAGCTGCAGAACTCACAAAACCAATTGTAAGTTGTCCGAGTTCGCCGCGGCTGGTTTGTTTGCCGAGTTGAATTGCTTTCTCGACTTGTTGCAGAATTTTTTGCGCTTCTTCAAAAAAAACTTGTCCTGCTTCGGTAAGCGCAACCGTGCGTTTGGTGCGGTGAAACAGTTGAAAGCCTAATTCTTCTTCTAAATTCTGGATTTGTTGGCTGAGTGGAGGTTGAGCTATGTGCAGTTTTTCGGCTGCGCGAGTGAAATTCAATTCTTCTGCTACTGCAATGAAATAACGTAAATGTCGAAGTTCCATTTGGTAATTGGTAATTGGTAATTGGCAATTGGCAATTGGCAATTGCGAAAAGGGGTACTTTAAGACTCTTGCTCCCCCCTTTTTTAGGGGGGCTGGGGGGGAACTCGACTTTGAAAACACGCCCTAGGGTGCGATCGCTTCTTTGCTATTGAGAAAGTTGCTGCAAGAGTAATACTTTTAAAGTATAAATTGTTAATCAAAAATATATTGGACATTCCCAATTGTATTGAATACAGTGATTGATAGGAGCAATTGAGACAAAAAAAATGGATGATTTGGATATCGCAATTAGAGAAGCGGAGCCTGCCGATTTAGAATTGATTCTGGATTTTATTGCACAAAAAAGTGAGTTTGATGGCTCTCT
>JBOFTL010000540.1:0-6349 GCA_051652045.1 Microcoleus sp.
AGAGCGGCGATTTGCTTGCTAATGGTGGGTTGTGTGGTCTTTTGTTCCCGTGCAGCAGCAGAAAAACTATTCAATTCGATCGCCCGAACAAAACTCTGCATACACGCAATTCGATCCATAGCGTACTTATTCCAAAATGGCATATAGCATATTCTATTTTGCCTGCTTCTCACAGAAATTGAAATAGATGATGATAGTCTCATCAACGGTTCTCATCACAAAAACGCAGATGTTCAAACTCAAATCCCTCAGCCCTCTGTTCGCTCCCCTAGCCCTTGCTAGCGTTATCAGTGTGGGAGATGTGGCGGTAAATAGCTTTTTGCCCCAATTTCAAAATACTGCGATCGCTGCCCCGGAAATGACGGCTCAGCAAAAGATTGAGAGCATCAGTAAAAACAAAGGACAAATTGGTAGTGGCGACCAATTGCGAAGATTTTTCTTTGGCGATTTATTACCATTAGGAGTACAACCCGGTGGAGCAGGAATGGTGGTCAATCTCTACAACAAGGCCAATGATGTTACCTTCTCCTACTGTGCGACTTATGATGTCGTGGTAGCTGTAAAACAAGGGAAAGTGGCAATGTTTTCAGCCAGTGAAGTGAAGTAATTTGACTGTTCTCTTTGCTTGTTCTCTTTGACGCGGACTATAGCAAGCGTTATGAATCCACCGATGCGATCGCCTTTTTACTGTCTATGTTTGTGGATGAAGTGTGCAAATTGATTTGGATTGTCCCTGAATAGTTAATTAACGGATCTTTGACATGGAACTTCAAGACATATTTGCTTTATTACATCCGGCGATCGCCATTATTGTGGTCTTTCCCTTAATCGGAATTGCGGTGAATCGCGCCCTACTCACTCGTCAACGCCGCCTGCAAGTCGTCGGTGGGGAAAAAAGTAAAATTCCGCCTGCAGTAGGTTCCGAACACGTAGCGATCGGTAATTGGTTGAGTCGATCGGTGGTAGGGGTTGCCCTACTGGGAATGGCGTATCCCATCTTCTCAAAGATGCTCGGTAATGACACTTTGAGTAAAGAACCCTTTCGAGTCTTTTTTGCGATCGCCATTTTTCTGTTTACTATTGCTTCTTTCACACTACTATTTAAGGCAAGAGTTAAATTATGGCGAGGCATTTTTGCCACTTTTACGGGCATGGGATTGATAATTTTAGGGTTTCAGCCCGAAATTTACCGTCGGGATAACGAATGGTTTATTTCCCATTATTACTACGGTATTACAGCCGCTTTATTGATGATTTTTTCAGTGGCGATCGTCCAAGATATTTATCAAGACAAACAAAATCGCTGGCGTACCGTTCATATCATCCTCAATTGTTTTGCTCTACTGCTCTTTATCGGTCAGGGAATGACTGGTGCTAGAGATTTACTAGAGATTCCCCTTCATTGGCAAGAACAATATATTTATCAATGTGATTTTACCAATAAAACCTGTCCTCAGCCAAAATAAAACGGTATTTTAAACGGTAATTTAAAAGGTAATTTTAAAATTATGAAAACCAGAATATTTCCCCTAGAAGCTGACGTGCGTTTCTCCGATGAAGTCGCTACGGTGACAGAAATTATTCAAACTGAAAATGCTAGCATTGCTATTTGGGGAGTCAAGCCCGGTCAAATTGTCGAAGCTCATTATCACCCCGATGGACAAGACACCTGGGTGATGCTCCGGGGCACTTTGACGTATTATTTAGGCAACGGTCAAAGCCAAATCTTGAATGCTGGCCAAGTTGCTATAGCAGAAAAAAATCAGATTCATGGGGCAGCGAATGACAGTAGTGAAGATGCTGTATTTATTTCCATTTATTCTGCTCCCAAAATTGGCTATGAAAAAGCATTGCCTTAATACCAATTTAAAGATCGTGAAATTTGCCAATAAAGTACATCGATTTTTAATTCGAGTGCCTAGCCCCATGTATCTTGGCATTGCCACTTTGATTTTTGCGGCTTCTAATTCTGTTACTCGAAAAATCGTTGAACTCGGACAAGCTCATGCGATCGATGGCAGAAATCCCATCTCACTTTGCAATGTCTTATTTGTGGGTAATATCTGTGCTTTGGGGTTAATGACTCTAATTTTTCATCAAGACTGGCAACCGCATACTCTGAAAGCTCTGACTCGTAAAGATTGGATTAGTTTAACAATTACAGGTATTTTATCGGGGGCGTTCGCTCCTGCGTTAATTTTTTCAGCCCTGGAAAAGACAAATGTTACTAATATCGTTTTAATTGGACGCATCGAACCAATTTTAACCTTGATTTTGAGTGTTTGGCTGTTGGGTTCGCGGGTGAATTTTTGGGCAATTGCAGGTTATTTGATTTCCTTGGCTGGGGTGATAGTGACTGCTTTTTTAGGTAGTTCGGGGCAGATGATGGCAATGGCTGGATTTCAAATTGGAATAGGAGAAGTTTGTGTGGCGATCGCTGCTATTATTGGTTCTATTGCGACTGTCTTTGGTAAACTGCAATTACAATCGATTCCCTTGGGAATTTTTACGATTTATCGCAATATTCTGGGGACGGTGATTTTTTTCCTAATGGCTAATCTCCTTTACGGGCCAAACCATTTTGCAGAAGTGTTATCTCCTTTTCTGTGGCAATGGATGATAGTCTATGCAGCGATTATTGTTGTCACGGGTCAATTATGTTGGTTAGCGGGTTTGAAAAATGCGACTTCCACGGAACTCAATTTAGCTAGTTTATTCAACCCAATTGCTGCGATAGTTATGGCTTATTTAATTTTAGGTGAATCTCCTACTTTAGCTCAATATTTAGGAGGAGCTTTATTGTTTGTGGGGATTGTATTTGGCTTTATTGGCAGCTTAGATCGGAGTCAAACAAATCGAGAATTAGTTAACCCCAGTCCTCGCGAAGCAATGGACAGGGCGATCGGTTTCCGGGGAGTTTAATGTTTTAAGGAAGAGGATGTTTATGAAACGCCGCTATTTCAATTTTGCTAGTATTACCTTTGTGTTAACAATCGCGATCGGCTGCACCAAAATCACTGGCGATCGAACTGCTATTGCGTCATCCGGCACTTCTGAAACAACGCCAACGCCTGCTGCTGCTTCCCCTCCAACTCCGCCGCCAGCGACATTACCCGCAACTGCTCAAGCCGCAAAAGTTCTAGCTTCTGGCACTTTTGTCAACGGCGAACACCCCACCAAAGGCACTGCCCGCATTGTCCAAAAAGGGAATCAGCGCATTCTGGAACTCGATCGAGCATTTCAAACCTCAACGTCTGGTCCTGATTTGGTCGTGATTTTGCACAAATCGCCCGATGTCATTGGCTCGACAGTTCCCCCAGCCTATCCCATCAAGAAGGGTGACTATGTATTAATCGCGCCACTCAAATCATACAGCGGTGCTCAAAGCTATGTGATTCCTGCCAGCATCAACTCAGAAGATTTTGCTTCGGCGGCAATTTTGTGCCGTAAGTTCAATGCCACCTTTGGTGCTGCCAGACTTCAGCGATCGAGTTCCGCAAGGCTCTGACCAATAATTTCTTGATAGTACAAGAAAGAGGATTTATCCGTGGAATCAATCAAAAATTGCGAAGCATTGTTCGCTGTGCGCGGCAACCTCTAAAATCCTCAAGCCCTCGAATTTATCTCGCGCAAGTCAATCCAAAATCTCAAATCTCAAATTGAATGACCTATTTTGCATACCCACGGAGTTTGCTATGATTCGCCCGATCGCATCTGATGACACGCCCGCATTAATCGCCTTAGCTCAGGCAAGTGGACTGTTCCAGCCACACCAGACTGAAGAACTCGCGCTAATGCTGGCTGACCACTTCAGCGACGAAACCAACAGCCAAGACATCTGGATTACCGACGATGACGATGGGCTGGTGGGTGTCGCCTATGTTGCGCCGGAACGAATGACTGAAGGGACTTGGAATCTATATCTAATCGCCGTTCACCCCGATCGTCAACGGCAAGGACGCGGTGCGGCACTGCTAGCCCACGTCGAACAGATGTTAGCGCAGCGTGGCGTTCGCGTACTGCTTGTGGAAACATCGGGACTGGAGAGCTTTGAGTATGTTCGATCGTTCTATCGCAAGAGCGGTTACGACGAGGAAGCAAGAATCCGCGAGTTCTACCAGGCGGGCGAGGACAAGATAGTTTTCCGTAAAGCGCTGAACTAACTTATTGCATAATCAACGCCTACATCGATAAAATCATTCAGACTTTTGAAATTGTATACTGCCCTATTAAGAACTAATCTCCGGAGAAAAACCGATGAACGAACCCGATCGAAACAAGCAGATCGTCCAGAACTTTATCCAAGTGGTTTGGAACGGTCGCAATCTCTCGGCATTGAAAGATTTCTGGGCAGAAGATTGTGTAAACTATGCGATGCTAGGAACAGACAATCGCGGTCTTAATGCGCTGCGGATCTATCATGATTCATTCTTTGATGATTTTTTCTCCGCTTTCCCCGACATCCAGATTGAGATCGTGCAGCAGGTTGCCGAAGGCGATCGAATCGCGACATATATCACTAGCCAAGGTACACACAGTGGGACGTTTTATGGAACTCCACCAACAGGTAAAACTATTTCAACATCCGTAATCCGAATCGATCGCATTCGAGACGGAAAAATAGCTGAACATTGGTCTGTTTCCGATGCGACAGGTTTGATGCAACAACTTCAATCCTGAATTCCAGCAATTTGAGAATGTGTTGTCTGCATTAGCTAGGAGAATATATGTCCTCGGACTTGAAATTTGTTGAATATATCCCAATACGGTTCAGCTAATGTTTTTTGTCATTGCGAGCTCTTAGCGAAGCAATCGCAGTATCTGTTTTCAGTCAGGGATTTTACAGTATTGGCACAGCACAAAGACACGCAAAAATTAACGGAATGTATGTAGATGAAATTATGATAGAACGATTCCTGTAAAAATCGCTCGGTAACTGATATACAATGCTTAAGACTGTTTAGTCATTAGTATGTAAATTGTAATTCGATCGGCTACAATCTGTTAACCGATCTACTAATTCATTTCCGACTGTTTTTCCATGACTGAATCTCAAACATCCCAGCAGCCCGTAGCATTATGGTTTAGATATTGTTTGTCGATCGCAGCAATTTATAATCTATTTGGAGCCATTAGTTTTGCTCCGCCGGTTTATTATCAGGTGGCCGAGTCGCTGGGACTTCCAAAAGAAGCTACTCCTTTTTGTTTGTGGACGATCGCTTCTTGGATTCTGATTTTTGGCTTTGGCTATGCTTGGCTTGCTGTCAAACCAAAACCTGAATATCTATTTATTGCCGTAGCAGCAGCTTGCAAATTGGCGATCGCCATCTGGTTTATCATATTTTGGTTAACAGGCGATTTGCCCTTAATTTCATTATTTGCTGGATTGGGCGATTTGAGCTTTGCAGCAATATTTATGTTTTGGCTGTTGCAAACCTCAAAAAATCAGATCAGTGCAAGTTAATTAGTTGGCTCCTGTTACTGAATATTTGCATCGCTTGCCAAATATTTGCACGATCGCCGATCGCGATGTTATGACTGTTTCATTGTTGGAAGTCATAAAGGAAGAATATGCGATCGCTCTTCTTAACTCTAGCTCTCGTTTGTTTCGCCACCCCCGCTGTTGCCGCAACCTGCGAGGAAAGCTTTCAAAAAAAGGGGGACTTTTTCAATGGAACCGCTTTTGCTGCACGGGTTCAGGTTGAAGAGTTAACCGTAGAGAAAGCATTTTCCCAATTGCGACTTATTTTAGCTCGCGAGGGTATCAAAACTGTCAGTACCGATGTGAGTGCAGGTGTCATGAAAGCTGAAAATCCCGCCACTGCATTTCAGCGGGCTTTGCCGATCGATGTTTTTGCTTCGACGGAAGGCAACCTTTTAAATGTCGAGATGATTTTTACCTTGCCGAGTGGCGTAACTGCAAGTAGAGATACCGTGAAAGGATATTTGTGCGGTGCATTAAATCAATTGTTGCCCAAAAATACCAATTAATTTTAACGAGCGATCGCACTTAATTTAAGGGCGATCGCCTTTTGAGTCTTTCCCATTAGTTATTCTAGTTTCGATACTTGCTATAATAGCAGCGAATACTAACCCAAATACGACTCACGATCGAGACTATCAAAGGCATTTATCAGAACGGACAGATTCAATTAGCGTCGCTACCGCAAGATGTGAGCGCTCGCTCCCAAGTTCTCGTTACATTTGTCTATCCGAGCAAAATCGATCCAACTAAACTGCGCGAATTAATCGAACGATTAGAAACAATTGCAGGTATTCAGCAAGGTTTTGAGGAACTCAACGCCGGACTTACTCGTCCTATCGAAAATTTTATTGGAGAAATGCAGCA
>JBOFTL010000541.1:0-1690 GCA_051652045.1 Microcoleus sp.
GTATAAAACGCCGTAACGGGAATCTTTCTGTAGTAGGAACTATGGATAACAGTACCGTGAAGGAAATTTTGTATACCCTTAATCGGGCTGCAAAGATGCCCGCGTCATAGCGTACTCGCTTGACGTGGGAGTATGTCACTTAAAGGCAGCTCGCCACCGGGCGGGCGATCGAGCTAAACTAAACATTGAGGTCAACTCTGACATGAGCCAGGCCTCAAACTTCTTGGAAGAAATTGTTTCATCTAGAAGTGGGTGTAGCCCACTTTTTTTGTTGCAACTATCTCAGGGCTAGCGCACCTACTAGCTGATGTAGTGTGCCGAAGCGCATCTTACCGCCATCAGTAGCGTGCCAACTACTATTTGCGTAAGTTCCGGAGCGCAGGCATGAAGCTGGGGCGATCGCGAGCCGGACTCATGCAAAACTTCTAACTCAGATTAAATAATGACCCATCCCCTAATCCCACAAATCATCGACATAGCTACCCCTGTGGCAAAAACACTGGGATTGGAAGTAGTGGGAGCAGTGTTTCACACCAACCAAAACCCACCCGTCTTGCGGGTAGACATTCGCAACCCCCAACAAGACACCGGTTTAGCCGATTGCGAGCGGATGAGCGTCGCCCTCGAAGCACAGTTAGACGCCTCCGACATCATACCCGATGCCTACGTACTCGAAATTTCCAGTCCCGGTATATCCCGATCCCTCACCAGCGATCGAGAATTCATTACTTTTAAGGGTTTCCCCGTAACAGTCACTACCGCCGAATCCCAATCCCGAATCAAAGAGTGGAAAGGACAACTGATCCGCCGGGACGAAACTGCTGTTTACCTCAATCAAAAAGGGCGACAGGTAACAATTCCCCGCCCTCAAATTGTCAAGGTCGAATTAGATGAAGAAAAGTAGAGGTAAATAGTTGAGAGTTGAAAGTTGAGAATTGAGAGTTGAGAGTTGACAGTCGATCGATCTTTGTCAATCTGTTTGTTGTGAATTGTCAATTGTCAATTGTCCATTGTCCGCTGTCAATTGTCCATCGTCAATTGTCCATTGTCCATTGTCCATTACCAATTTCCATTTCCCTATTTCCCGCAAGCAAAAAGGAGTAATTTATATGTCAATGGTACCCCTGCCCGGACTCAAAGATCTGGTCGAAGGAATTAGCAAAGAACGCAATTTACCAAAACACGCCGTGCAAGCAGCCCTGCGAGAAGCGCTGCTCAAAGGCTACGAACGCTACCGTCGCACTCAAAAACTCGACCACTTTAGCGAAGAATATTTTGATAACTTCGATGTAGAACTAGACGCCGAAGAAGAAGGTTTCCGCGTTTTAGCCAACAAAACCATAGTTGAAGAAGTTACCAATCCCGATCACGAAATTTCACTTTCTGAAGTGCAAGAAGTAGCCACCGAAGCTCAACCGGGCAGCATCGTTCTCGTAGATGTAACGCCCAACCAAAAAGAATTCGGTCGCATGGCCGCCATTCAAACCAAACAAGTTCTCGCTCAAAAACTGCGCGACCAACAGCGCAAAATGATTCAAGACGAGTTTAAAGACTTAGAAGAAACCGTCCTTCAAGCCAGAGTATTGAGATTTGAAAGGCAGTCAGTAGTTTTAGCAGTTAACAGCGCTTTCGGACAGCCGGAAGTAGATGCCGAACTGCCCAAGCGCGAACAGTTGCCCAACGACAATTA
>JBOFTL010000542.1:0-9912 GCA_051652045.1 Microcoleus sp.
TGCGATCGATCTTTCGGCGTTGGGAAACCGATGCGGCCTTGGTCATTCTCAGCATTTCCCGATTTCCGGTACTGGCTTTGTTCGTACTCGGCTGCTTGAAAATTGCTTTGTTAAACTTGCACTCCCCAGGCATTTTTCAGTGGATTGAAAGAGGCATCACAGCCTTACTGATTGTCGCATTAACTTTTTGGATCGGTCAGCTATTTACCCAAGTCATAGTCTACTACTTAAAAGACTATGCCCGCCGCACTGAAGCCATTTGGGATGATGTATTGATTCCCATTCTGCAAAGCATCGTACCGCCATTAATTTACCTGTTCGGCACTTTCTTTTTCTTACAAACTCTCGGTATAGATTTAACAGGGTTGTGGGTAGCATTTGGCGGAGTTACTTTCGTGTTGGGGTTTGCTTTGCGGGAGATTTTAGCAGACTTTTTCAGCGGTTTGATTTTATTAATCGATACTCCGTTTCAATTTGGAGATATGATTTCTTTGCCCAACGGTTCGACTGCGGTAATTAAAAAGATTGGTTTGCGGGTAACGCATTTATATCTTATCGACAGCCACTGCGAAATTTATACTCCCAATTCCCAGCTAGCAGCTAAAGATATCGTCAACCTCAGCCGCCCGACACCTCACTTTGCTTATTCGATTAACCTATCAGTTAAACCCGATGCCGATCCGGTAAATACCACGAATATTCTGCGAGAAATCGTGCTCGGACATCCAGATACTTTGGGCAATCTTGATGCTAAACTGGAAAACTTAGATAAGTTTACCGGATTCGGCGATGCCAAGCCGGGAAAAATGTCAAAACAGGAAGCGGGGCGGCTGCGTTTGTTAGCCGAAAAAGATGTCAACCAGCAACTGGCAAAAATAGAAACAGCCTTTGATGAATTAATCGCTAAAATAAAGGTTTTGGAGAAAGGTGGATTGGATGTGACAGAAATTTCAATTTTACAATCAATCTATCAAGATATCTTGAAAAATGTGGGATTGAGTGCTGTAATAAATACTAAGAACAAACGCGGTCGATCGACCCTTGAAGAACTGCCAGCCCCAGATATTGAAAGTACCCTAATCGGCTCGATTAGAATCTGGTATAAAATATGGTTGCAAGACCCCGATTTGCTGCCAGAAGATGAGACTATTTTACCTGAAGAATGGGAGCCAAAAATCGAGTTACTGAAATTTAAGTTAACTAAATTATCCAATAAAATATCTCAGCCGGGGGGAGATGAAACCAGATTAGACGACTACGGAACCAGTTTTTTGGAATGGCTGCGAGACAATTTCAAACAATCTCAAACAACTTGGAAAGAACCGCAAATTCGGATGACTGATATCAAAATTAATGGCATAGAATTTGCCGTCAGGTTCTATGTAGACAATATTAAATTAGAACATTGGTGGCGGGGAAACCGCGTTAGCAACCAACTCCGCAGGGAAATAGTACGGCGTTTGAGACAGGCATATATTTACTAAATTGGCAATCCCTAACCGTGAATACCATACCCGAAGAATTCCTGACATTTATCTCGCAATTGTTTACAACTACCTTATTTAGAATCGGGCAAAATCCCGTATCGCTGCGATCGCTCTTGGAATTGATTTTATCGTTGATGACCGTGGTACTCATATCGCGGTATTTTACTAACTTTCTTAAAGAAAAATTGCTGCTAAAACTGGGAATAGATGAGGGAAATCGAGAGGCGATCGCGGTAATTTTTCGCTATTTAATAGTAGCATTAGGAGTAGTTACTGCCATTCAATTAATCGGATTTAACCTGACTTCTTTGGCGGTAGTTGCGGGCGGTTTGGGCGTGGGAATTGGCTTCGGCATTCAGGATTTAACCACTAATTTTGTCAGTGGCATCACGCTACTATTAGACAGGCCGATTAAAGTCGGAGATTTTGTCGAATTGGAAGGAGTGATGGGCATAGTTAAGCAGATTACTATTCGATCGACTATCATTAAAACTAACTACGATTCCAGCGTCATAGTTCCCAACAGCACCACGATAGGAAACAAAATTGTTAACTGGAGTTACGAAAATCCGTTGTTGTGTTTGCGGATAACTGTAGAAGTAGCAGAAAATAGCGATCCGCTGTTAGTAACTGAAACTTTGTTAAATATTGCTTACGCGGAAGCCTGTGTATTGTACGAACCAAATCCGAAAGTATTGTTTGTCGAGTTTGGTGATGACAGTTTCAAATTTGAACTGTTAGTGTGGACTGACAAGCCTACACAAAGAGAAGCAATTAAAAGCTCTTTAAACTTTGCGATCGAATACAATTTTCGCCAGCAAGGAATCAACTTTCCCTTCAACGATAGACAACTGTATTTGCAAAATCCCGAAGTTTTACTGCCGCTGTTTAATAAAAATGAAACCGCTGTTAATCTCCGACCTGCAACTGCTGAAAACTTACCGCCTGCAAAGCACAGAAACAACCTAGTTATTGCAGAAACAGTCAATCAAAAATCATCTCTCAGCGGTTTGCTGCGACAGGTAAAATACTTTGAAAATCTCAACGATATTGAATTGCGACAATTGATTGAAGTTGGCTGTCGCCAGAGGTTGCGATCGCAAGAATTTCTGTTTCGCGAAAACGATCCTGGCGATGCTTTTTATATTATCCTGTCAGGTTCGGTAGAAGTGTTTGTAGAAGCAATTGACAAACATTTGACAAATCTTGAAGCTGGCAAATTTTTCGGCGAACTTTCTCTGATGTTGGGAATTCCTAGAACTGCTTCGGTGAGGGCTGTGGAAGATACAGTTTTGTTTGCAATTCACAGCAAAGGGTTTCAAAAGATTTTAACAGAAAGACCCGATTTAGCAGAACAAATCATTCAAGAAATAGCCAAGCATCAAGAAGAATTGAGAGAAAGACAGCAGCAATTGCGAGAATTAGGTTTGGTAGATGCAGCGGAAAACGACCAAAATCCTGTAGAATGGGTGAGAAAACGGTTGAAAGAATTGTTTGGTTTATAGTAGATAACAATTAATATGAATTAAGTCGCTATAATTTAAGAGCGGTATTCTTCATTTTTTATTGTAAAAATAGACAATTGAAAACTGTCAATTAATATCTTTTGTGGTTGTATTCTTTGCGTCAGATCTGGGGGGGAAGCATTTGGATATATAGCCTATAATTTATTACAATAATTGTCGCCAAAATGCTTCACCCCTACAAGTATCTACGAGCGATGCGATCGAGCCAAATCTAACAAATCAACTATCAATCGATCGCGAGCTCCCGACGCTCGCACTACAACTATCAATCGATCGACTATCAACTCTTCCTTCTTAATTTCCATGACGCGATTTATTCACGATCTATTTGCCAAAGAATACTTGGAAAAATTACTATCACCGATCGGCAAAGTCGAGATCGGTTGCGATGTAGCTTCCAAAGTCGGAGAAATCGATGTTTATTTCACTCCTAATACCGCAATTTCCGAATACTCGGAACCCCTGGGATTGTTGGGAAAAATGGCAAACACCACAGCAATTTTTGAACTGTTTCGCAATCCTGCTAGCGCGGACGAAATTTTTAGCTGTCTGAGTAAGTTATTGGACGTGCGAAACGAATTGGAACGCCACTTTAGAAGAGAAAATATTCGGTATGAAGATTCTCAGTTACCCAAACTGTGGATTTTAGTACCGACAGCATCCAAAGCATTCGTAGATGGTTTTAACGCGCAACTGGATTTGGAGAATTGGCTGCCGGGAATCTATTTTTTGGGTTCAGCTTTGCGGGTGGCAATTGTGGCGATTCACCAACTACCGGAAACCCCCGAAACTCTGTGGTTGAGGATTTTAGGGAAAGGCAAAGTGCAGCAGCGGGCAATCGCTGAATCGATCGGTTTGCCAACGGACGATCCTCTGCGGATTATTGCGTTAGAATTACTTTATCGCCTAAAGTCAAATTTGGTAACAAGTTCTCCACAAGAACTAGAATCAGAATAGCGGGAGTTAGTTATGGCAATCGCACCACTTTTTCAACAACAAATAGAAGCAGCCCAGCAACGCGCTAGATCGAAAGGGCTAGAACAAGGGCTAGAACGAGGGTTAGAACGGGGAAGACAAGAACAGCAGCGATCGATCTTCGAGCATTTTCTGCAAGTAAGATTTGCAGAATTAACTCCCAAAATGACAGCTTTTATATCTCCAATATCATTGATTGTGTTTGTCGAACAACTGCCGCAATTATCGACAGATGAATTGAGGGAAAGGTTAGGAGAAGCATCTGAATAAAAAAGAAGTACAGCAGCGGGCGATCGCGATCGGACTATATGTAGGGCTTGCAATGCTTACCTTACCGCTACTAATAGTTTGTCAAACTACTTGAGGCGTAAGTCCTGTCTGAAATATTGACGCAGCAACCGGATTTTTTGGGCTACCTGCGTAAATTTTGTTGTAGAACTTTTCTATACCTAAGTAAATTGGCGAGTGCCTTAATTTAACTTTTCAATACTTACAGGCTTACTCTGACGCATGAATCGCATACAATTAGCACCTTTTTCTAACACTGTCTTCCGATCGCTCGGTATTATTGGCTTAGCGTTGGTGTACTATATAATAGCGGAAATTTCGCGATATCTGGCTTCTACACCCCAAGATGTAACTCCTATTTGGCCTCCTGACGGCATTGCTGTGGGATGTGTTTTGCTGTTTGGTAACTGGATTGCTCCAGGAGTATTTTTGGGATCGTTTCTCGCTAACTTTTGGGCATTTATCGATCGCTCTAATTTGTGGCTTTCTATGATCTCGATCTTACCCGTTTTAGGCATTGCTCTGGGAACAACTCTGGGAACTTTGCTGGGAACTTACCTCCTGCGGCGATCGACTCCCTACCAATATCCTTTAGGACGAATTTCCGACGTACTCAAATTTTTGTTTTTTGCCAGTGCTATCGGGCCGATCGTGAATGCTACTGTCGGAGTTAGCAGCTTGGCATTCAGCGGAAAAGTGCCTTGGGAAATTTACGGTTCGGTTTGGTGGACCTGGTGGATTTCTAATGTTACGGGAATCTTTATTATTGCACCTTTAGTCCTCAGTTGGGGCAGACTGATTTGGAAACACCGACAGCTAATTTTACGGATATATCGAGTTAGTTTATATCTATTTGTGCGGCGGAAAGCTCAGTTCAAAATCAATGACCTCAGCCTGCGACTTCATCTACCAAAAACTGCATCAAAACCTCTCTTAAAAATTGCGCTTTTGATGCTGGGGAAGGTGATGGAAATGTTACTGATTGTGGGATTGGTGCTATTGATTAGCAACGTAACATTCGATGGAGAATACGATGGGGAGTATTTGTTGATTCCACTCCTAATTTGGTCGGCATTTCGCACGGGTCAGGCAGGTTCGACTGCTTTGACTTTACTGGTTGCGACCATCGCTACTATGGCAACCGTTCGCGGTCGGGGAGAATTTGCCCATGAAGATTTGAACTACTCTTTGATATTACTTGAATTATTTATTAGTACAATTTCGCTGACTACCCTGATTTTAACAGCAGCGATCGCCGAACGAGCTCTCGCTGAAAAAAAATTGCGTTTTGCTCTCGCAGAGTTAGCTAAAACTAATGCGACTCTGGAAATTAGAGTGCAGCAAAGAACAGAAGAATTATCTGTCAAAAATATTACTTTAGAAGAAACCCTACAAACTCTCAAACGCACTCAATTACAAATGTTGCAAAGTCAAATGTCGGCCTTGGGACAACTGGTTGCTGGCATCGCTCACGAAATTAATAATCCTATCAGTTTTATTCACGGTAATTTGACTCATGTTAAAGACTACACTCAAGACTTACTAAATTTAGTGCGCTTGTATCAAAGATACTATCCCGCTCCTCCAGCCCTCCTGCAGGATGAATTGGAAGCAGTCGATCTCGATTTTATTCAACAAGATATGGGAAAGATTCTGGGTTCGATGAATGCGGGGACCGATCGAATTCGCGAGATTGTGCTATCGCTGCGCAATTTTTCGCGTTTGGATGAAGCGGAATTTAAAACGGTGGATATTCATGAAGGAATTGACAGCACTCTGATGATTTTGCAGCACCGACTGAAAGCTAAAACCAAGCGATCTGAAATTCGCATTATTAAAGATTATGACAGTAAAATGCCCAAAATAAAATGCTATCCGGGCTTGCTCAACCAAGTGTTTATGAATATTTTAGACAACGCGATCGACGCCGTTGAAGTAGCGAATCAAGGGCGATCGTTTGCTGAGAATGCCGCGCATCCTAATACAATTTGGATTCATACCCATCGAGTTAAGGGCGATCGAATTGCGATTTCGATTACAGATAATGGTTGCGGGGTTTCGGAAAGTCTGTGTACCAAAATCTTCGATCCATTTTTTACAACTAAACCGATCGGCAAAGGAACGGGGTTGGGTTTATCCACCAGCTATCACATTATCACCGAACAACATAATGGTAAACTTTATTGTACTTCTCAGCTCGATTTCGGGACTAAATTTACTATCGAACTTCCAGTTAAGTAGTTGAGAGTTGAGAGTTGACAGTTGAGAGTTGTAGTGCGAGCGTCCCCGCTCGCGATCGATTGAGAGTTGAGAGTGGGGTTTTTCCACCTTTTGTCAGCCGAAAGAAACCGGGTTTCTGACTGCTAAATCTGGGTGGAATGCCAAGTCTTTGCCAGAAACCCGGTTTCTGAGATTTGTGGGGTTTTTCAACCTTTTGTCAGCCGAAAGAAACCGGGTTTCTGACTGCTAAATCTGGGCGGAATGCCAAGTATTTGCCAGAAACCCGGTTTCTGAGATTTGTGGGGTTTTTCAACCTTTTGTCGGCCACAAGAAACCGGGTTTCTGACTGTTAAATCTGGGCGGAATGCCAAGTATTTGCCAGAAACCCGGTTTCTGAGATTTGTGGGGTTTTTCAACCTTTTGTCAGCCGAAAGAAATCGGGTTTCTGAGATTTGTGCGAAGTCCTAAAAGCATCAAGATCGCACCCGCAACTTCAGGCGCACTGGATTCCGGATCGGGTGAGGAATATGCCAGCTAAACAACCATTTTTTGATGATTTTCAGCAACTCCACATCTACCACAGTCGAAGCATCAGCATCTACTACTATTTGGCTGGCGCGCACTTTACCGAAGACAATTTCTAACACTAATTCTCCATCGAAACTGGCCGGAACAATCAGACTTTCCAAGTGTTCGTTTAAACTAGCGATCGCCTCTTCATCCAATCCCGCAGCGCTGACTATCTCTACAGGTGATATACTGCATGCGCGCGGCTTTGATGGCGCACTTGGGGCGCTGCCGGCGGCTGGTGAAGGCAATGGATAAATCCCTTTATTCATGCGGTTAAATGTGATGCCACGCGCTACTTCTTCAGATTTATCTTCAGCAGCGAAATAACATTCCATTAACTGCTCAACAGGTTCGGAAGCTATAATTCCCCGCGCCCTAAAGTTCGTGTTACCAAATACGCCTCCATATTCCACCGCTTCCGGCATTTCTACGGGAACGTTCATTGAGATAGATTCTGCATCCGGTTCGACGCGCACGTCATCGCTGACAGCTACAAAAGCCGTGTATTGCGACATAAGTTGATAGGTTAGCGCTGTTTCTGTTACTGTTTCTACCCCCACCTTGGTTTCATATTGCAGCATTTGATTCATCAAATCTTTGATGCGATGCCGCCCCCAAAGTTGTGCAACTGCCGGATTTCCTGTTTCAGAAAAGTTCATTTCGTAGGTTTGCACGTATTGATGTCCGCCCGCACTAACTCCTTTAATTTGCAGATTTCCTGATGCGCGATCGCCCTTTTTGCCAAATAAAACCAGCGGTTGTTCGGCAAATAAATCCGGCGCAACTGACGGATAAATTACCGGACTTTCACCTGTTCCCTGCCAAGTAATTTCTAGATTTACCAACACCGGATTGTTGATTTGCTGGAAGAACTTTTCCACAAATTTATTAACAGGTTCGTCGTGCCGGATAATTCGGGAAATACCCCGCCCGATTTCGGCAATTCGATCGAGCAAAAAGCGATTGACGGAACTTCCCGCACCGAAACTGTACAGGCGATTTCCTGATTTGAGATGCTGCTGCACTTCGGCGAGAATTTGGTTTTCATTTCCGATGTAACCGTCGCTGAGTAAAACCACTGTTCGCAAGCGCCCTAATGGTGCGGGAAAATCGATCGCCGCCCGAATTCCGCCCAACATTTCCGTAGCGCCACCAGCGCGGAGTTTGTTGATATATTCGATCGCCTTTTTTCGATTTTCTGCTGTATTCGGTAGTGGCTGTTTGGAAAGTTGCCGCACCGAGTTGGAAAAATCCAAAATCGAGAAAGTATCCTCCGGATTCAATCCGTTAATAAATTGTCGCAACAATACCTGACATTGCTGTAACGGCGCGCCGGACTGCGAACCCGAAGTATCGACTAAAAAGATGACATCTTTTGGTACAATTTCATCGGTTTTGTACTCGATCGCGGGAATCAGATAAACAGCAAAATGCCCGCCGCGATCGTCCGCTTGAGTTAATACTGTAGATTGAGTTTCTCGACCCGCGATTTGATAGCGGACAATCAAATCTTTGTTGGGAATTGTATCTGCATTTCCTAACTGAACGCGCACCTTCATACCATTTGTTTGCTCGCTGTTTGGGGAAGTTTGAGGTGAGTCGAAATATTCAATTTGCAGTTGGTGGGATGGAGAATTGACATTGCGAATCGGCACGCCCGCCTCAATTTCCAGCGTCACGTTGATATCGTGTCTCGATCGCATTCCTAGAGGCAAAATCGGGGCATTCAGCCGCGACGCATCGGGGACGATATCGGTATCAGAATTAACTGTCATCGGGGCTGGGGCGCTACCGCTAGCAGCCATTTCATCTAATGGCGTACCGGGAATATATCGCGGCCCGACAACCATCGGAAACACGAATTCGTAATCGCCGGCGAGAAATTTCAAACTGTCTGTATAGCGAATCGTAACATCGATTGATTCACCGGGTTTGATGTTAGCGAGAGATTGGGTGAAAATATTATCTCGCTCTTGTTCCAGCAAACCCGCCGTCCGCCCTTCTTGTTTGGCTTTCTCGTAGATTCTTTGAGCTTCTTCACGTTTTTTGATATTGCCTTTAATGGTGCGATCGCCGATTTTAATTTCCATTTCATCTACTGCTGCTTCGGCAGGTAGCGGGAAAATATAAACGGCTTCTAAGGGCTTGGTGAATGGGTTTTCAAATTTTTGCGAAACTTCAACTCGCGATAAATTTCCGGCAATTTTGGCTTTTACTTCCGTATGTTTCAAGGGAAAAACGAGTTGTTCTCCTTCAGGAGAGCGCACGTACAATCCACTGGCGCGATCGATTGAAGATGTTGAGGATGGCATAAAATTAGTCCTCCATAGGTAATAGTTGAGAGTTGAGAGTTGAGGGTTGACAGTTGGTAATTGAGGCTTGGTAATTGGTAATTCTCCCACTCTCGCCCTCTCCCCCTCTCCCTTATTTTCTATCCTGTTTTTTTGCACTCTTTGAGAGGCTTGTATTATAATAACATACAAAATGAATTATGCAAGTTATGGAGGCATGAAAATGGCACGGATTCCAGCCCAGCTCGTCAAACAGTTGCGAGAGTTAACCGGCGCGCGAGTGATGGATTGCCAGCGGGCACTGCAAGAAAGTCAGGGCAATCTGGAAAGCGCGATCGCGTGGCTGCGTCAAAATGACTTAATCCGCGCTGAAGGCTTGCAAAAAAATGAAGCAACTCAAGGTATTGTCGAGTCTTATATCCACAACAACAAATCGATTGGCGTGCTGATTGAAGTGAATTGCCAAACTGATTTTGTTGCTCGATCGGCTGCATTTCAAGAATTGGCAAGAAATCTCGCCATGCAAATTGCGGCGATTTCGGTTGAATCGGTTGA
>JBOFTL010000543.1:0-4280 GCA_051652045.1 Microcoleus sp.
CAAGATGCTCTTATTGCTATTCGAGACTTGGATCTTTAAAGCGAAAACCGAAGAAGCGGGAAGCCCTTGGATTTCGCAGTCAAAAGAGTCGAGAGGTGGGTGGCATGGATAAAATCAAAGAACTGACACCGCGCCAAGCAGCACAACAGAGGTATTTCCAAACAGAAAAAGGAAAAGCCGCCAAATCGCGGTACAAAAAATCTGGGTTAGGGAGGGCATCGGAATATAATTATCGACGCAATGCAGGCTCAAGAGCTGAATATATGCGGGAATACAGAGCAGCCAAAAAATTATTGGCACAACAGTTGACAGCAGAAAACGTTACAGGGTAATATATAAAGTGTTGGGCGCATAGCTCGGCTTGGCTTTGGATCGTCTCTTGGGGCGATCGCATTTTTTTCAATATTTGCGCTCCGTTTTTGGGTATATGATTTGGATACGTCAGATTTGGTTGACCGATAAGCGCAAAGGCTTGTAGGGCGATCGTATTTGTGGCGTGGGTTTTGTGTCGGGATTTTTTGGAAAACTAATAACCTTATAGGGGACTATATGCAGATCCTTGCTCAGTTTGTTAGGTCGGGCATTAATAACCCATGCCCTGTTTGTGGAAGGACAAAGGATCAGGATTGCAGATCTATTCATTCTGGGGATATTGTTTTATGTCATTCGTATCGAACGAATGACATTTTAGTTGAAGAGTCCACAGGATATAAATTTTCAAAGGAAACGGATAAAGGGCCAGGGGCTGGAGTGTGGTATCGCCCACAGCCCAAGAAGCTGTACCAACAAGACAGAGGACAAAGAGAGACCTATTACTATGGCGATCGCAACGGACAAGAGTTTATTCGAGTAGTCAAGTACTGGCCCAATGGCGCTGAAGAAAAACAGTTTTACCAAGAGTACAAAATCAATGGGGAGTGGCTAACCACTTCACAGGCTTCCCAGAAGGGCTATTCAGGGAAAGTCTTAGAAATGAAAAAAGACATCCCTATTTACAGATATACAGAAATTCGTGAAGCAATTAGCAATGGACAACCAATTGTCTGGGCAGAAGGCGAGAAGGTTTGTGACGCTTTATGGTCGATTGGTCAACCAGCCACAACCTCAATAGGAGGGTGCCAAGGGATTAGCTCTTGGGGTAATTACGATAACGATCTAGATGGATTGCATAGCCTATTAATCGCTCCAGACATGGACAAGCCAGGAGCTAAGTATGCTCAAGCAGTCAGAGACAAGTATCAGGGCAAAGTTACAACGATCAAACACATCAAAGCTTATCCAAGAATGCCTCAATGGAATGACTTGCCAGAAAAATCAGGATTAGATTTGGCTGACGAAATTCAAGAAGGGCTAACAGCAGAAGATCTGCTAGAGCGAGTTGGGGCATCATTAGCCAATGGGTTGGGTTTCCCAATGGAAGAAAAACCCGTAGACAGATCGTCATACTCAAATACAAAAAAAGAAGAAAAACCAGAAGAAAAATACAAATCATTTAAGCAAGAAATTGCTGAAGCACTAAAAATAAAATCCCTTGCACAGAGGAATTTTACTCTTCAAAATTTGTTGTCAAAATATAGGACAACAAAACAAGTACTAGATTTATGCAAAATGGAAGTTTTTGCAGAGAATGACGTTAGTAGAAAAAGGTCTTATACATTTGACGAATTTTGTGAACAAGTCAAAGACGACGAAGAATGGGTGTTGCCTGGGATATTGCCACGCGGTGATTTATCTATTTTTATAGGTAATTCTGGAAGCGGAAAATCCTTGCATAGCTATGAAGCCGCTTACCAAACAATGATAGGCGGCATTTTTTGTGGTGGGCACGTTCAGAAAGGAAAAGTGCTTTTTATTCAAACAGATGAAGGCCATTACAGCACAAAACACAGAATGGTTGGACGAGGGTTTTCATTAGAAAAAGAAAACTTTAGGATCATGCCAAGGTTTAATTTCACCCAGCTTGATTCACTGGAACAAGAGCTGATTGATTTTGCTCCAGACTTGATCGTCATAGACACGTTAAGAGACGCTTTACAAAAAACTGGAATAGACGAGAATACACCAGAAGCAGGGCAACCACTAAACGATTTAAAAGACCTACTAAAACAGTACAACTCATCTGCAATTTTGATTCACTACGTCAACAAAAAAACAGATGCAAAAGGATTAATGCGCTGTGCAGGGAACATAGCCATTCCAGCCAAAGCTTATTCAGTATTTGAATACAGCCAGCCCACAGCGAACAACCAACAAGAATTTAAGATGCACTCGATTAAGGACCGGGATGGGTCAGGAGTAACCTACTGGCACAACCTAGACACATCCAACGGGAACTGGTCTATTGAGTTCAAAACTGAAGAGGGGTCCGAAGCAGGAGAGGCTGGTTTCTGCGATCGCATTATCCAGTTATTCAAGATCAATTACGAGAAGGGGAATGCACTAGACATTCAAGGTGGTGAAATTTGTTCGTTCCTCGGCATTACTCCCGACATGAGAAAAGGAGCATACATGGCCCTAAAGCGACTTCATCAGCGTGGGGTATTGATTAGAACTCAGACTAATGACATGGGATCCAGACCTATTTACAAATACAAGATGAGCGATCGCCATTTAGTTGTGTGCGGGCTTATACCGACAATTGGAGTAACAGATTCTAAAAGCCTTGATGAGAAAGGATTTGATGCTGGTAACACTCCTAGTAACAGGTCAGTAACAGATGAGTTGAGCGGTAACACTGTTACTCAATCAACAATGAGTCAAGCGGTTGAATCATCCAAAAATGATTTGAGTAACAGTCAAGAAAATTTAGTAACACAAGGGGCTGTTACCATGGGTGTTACTAGCCCTGTTACTACACTAGAATCCAGTGCTGTCAATCATTTAAGCGATTCTGGAGTGGGTGTTACTCAAAATCCCCCCGCACACACAGAGGCTGTTACCAAGATTGAAGAGCCCAAAAAAGATGCACACCCATTTGGGAAGCCTGGATATATTGATCGAAGTCAATATGATTACTTTTTGGACAATCAAGGGAAACCTATATTTGTAGGTTCTAAAGTTATTTGGCAAGACCCATCCCCAGAATACAAAGGGATGACTGAGTTTGTTGTTGAACGTATTTATAAAGATACAGTTCAGCTTTCTTTGGTTAAGTATCTGATTCCTTATGGGCAATTAGAAGCTAAGAAAGATATTACAAATGGGTTTAGGATTGGCGACTTAATTCAACCAAACTGGAAAGCGCTTAAAGAAGCTAAGTATCCAGTGAAGGAGATGCAGGAAGCTGCTGCCAAAGAATTGCCGCTTAAAGGTCAGTTTGTAACGGTCACGAACTTTTACTCAACCAAGGTTCAAAGTGTCTTGTTTGAGGGCTTAGAAGGGCTTGACGAGACTGGATACAAATATTCAATCAATCCAAAATACTGGGAGAAGGTAAATGTTGACGGCGATGAATGAGGATCTTGTATATTTCAATCCTTCACTTTATTCGCAGGCAGAAAGAGACAGAAACATACCTCTAATTAGAGAATTGGCTAATGAAGGGAAAATGCTATGTCCTCACTGCTTATCAAGCGCAGGCGAAAGGCATGAAGTCTCACTGGTTAATCCAAAACAAAAAATCATTCATTTTCGTCACAAGAAGGGAGACCGGACTCAGGAATGTAGTTCGTATCGAGGAGAGTCAGACCAACACTTAACCGCAAAGCTGGCTCTCTTGGCGGAACTTTCTAGCAATAGTTCTTATGCTCATGTTGAACTAAGAACATATGGAGAAGGTGTCAACTCAGGTAAGTTTAGAAAGCCAGACGTGACTTCATTTAATGAAAATGAAGAAAAACATGCACATGAAATTCAAGTCTCTCCCATTACCATAGATGCCTTAAAAGAAAGAACAGATGCACTTAGATCATTAGGTTTTACTCAAGTTCACTGGTATTTGTCAGAGCGGAATCGTAAGGACGAAATTGTCAATTTTTTGATTGACCATATGTCCGCATCTCCCTATCAGCTTCTTTTTAGCGATGATGGGCTTCCATCTTGGCGATTGATGCTTCAAAAAATCATAAAGATGGCTAAACAACCATCACCTTCGTCAGCCACGCTTTTTAGGGTTGATTGCGAAGGGGTACGCTGGACTTACCACAAACAATTCCAAACGATCGCAATTTACCTAGGGCAACACCGAGACAAACACAGTATCCGACTCCCAGGAGATCGCAATCGTGAAGTCCTCCAGTCCGAAATTGCCGACCCATTCTGCCAACAAGCAGGCGGGCCGC
>JBOFTL010000544.1:0-3414 GCA_051652045.1 Microcoleus sp.
CGGGGGCTTCGAGAACTACTTGCGATCGCATCGGCTTGTCAAAAATACTGGAAATCTGCTCGATGTGTTTGATGATGCGCGAGCCCTTGGTTCCCCCCACCACCTTCGGCTGAAACTTTTTCACCTCTACAGGCAAAAACTCTACTTTCATAGAACGCTCTCGAAGCGATACTTTCAGCACTGCTGTATCGTAATCGCTGCGCGCGTTGGCACCAAAAATAAAATTGCCCAGCGAGTAGACGATCGGTCGGTCTTTGTAAATTTCTGCCCCTTGTAAAACATGGGGGTGATGCCCCACTACCAAATCCGCTCCTTGGTCGATCGTAAAGCGAGCCAGATCGATCTGCCAGTCTCCCGGATAATCGGCCAATTCGACTCCCCAGTGATAATTAACAATAATCCAGTCCACTTGACCCTTGAGGGCGCGAATATCCTCTGCTACCCGATTGTTGCGGCGGGGGTTGGTTCCCGCCCTGCCACTATCGGCTGCGTTAAGGTCAGTGTCAAAATAACCGAGGTACGCGATTCGCTGACCTTTTACCTCAATAATTTCCGGACGCCGCGCTTCTTGAATATTTCGACCTGCCCCCAAGTGGTGAATTCCAGCATTATCCAGAGTATTTATAGTTTCCACCAGTCCGGGTTCCTCATAGTCCATCGCGTGGTTGTTTGCCAAATTGACAAGATCCACTCCGCCTGCCTGTAATACTTTCACCGATTCCGGATCGGTCTTAAAACTTAATTGTTTTTTGCCGGTACCCAAGGTAGAGCGAGTCAGAGGGTTTTCCAGGTTTACCATTGACACATCTGCTTGCCGGTACTCGTCCATGTTTGCAAAGCCCCATTGGTAATCGCTACCCCCAGAGCCTGCCAGTGCATCAGACAGGTTGACATTGCCGCCAAACATCAAAGTTACCGTTGGGTCGTGGGGATTGACTACTTGCTTTTGCTGCACCACTGGTACTGCTTCTAATGCCGCTTGCACGAAATCCGGACGTTTCGGAGGCTGTGCCGACATGATAATTGCCTGCTGGGAGGTCGGAGGAATCCGCACTGCCAGAGCCTCGTGGTAGCTGACCCAGCACCCCAAAATAAATGAGGCAACTGCTGAACCCACTAGCAGCAGAGAACGGTACATTTTAAATTTAACCCAATCGATTCCCTGTAGGGAACGATAGCGCCGCCGTTTGCGGTTTGCTGGAGTCACGATCCTTACTGACTGTTTCCAAAGAATGTCTGGTTCCCCAGCTAAACGCGCTTTAATTCTTACTCCTTCTACTGCTGGGGAGTTGAGTCTCCAGAGTTGGTGGCAGATAAATTTAACTAAACCTTCCCGCAGCTTGTTTCCCTGGGTATCTGGCGCAAATTCGCGCTGGAATTCTACCAAAATTTGCACGCAGCCGGCATGAGCCTCTTCGACGCGGGCATAAATCCCTTCGGGTCTGAGCAAGCTGTCTATCCAGTAGTTCAGGGCTTGAAAGTTGCCCGATCGCGCTAGTTCAAAGATCGACGGCTGCGACCAATTTTCTGCGTATACCATCAATTAGCCTCCTAATTAACACGTTCGAGTTTTTGCTCTGTTTTGTTGAACGGAACCGCAATTCTTTATAGCTTAACTGTCACAGGTTCTACCTCGTGCTTTGCAGCTAATTGTTCGCCGACACAATCTTTTACATTTAGTAATGGACTGCTGTCAGTGACTGCGATCGCATTCGGTCAAGTTCCAAATTGTTGTTGGAATTGGTTCCAGGCTCGATCGAACCGAATTATTGGCTCTCGTTGTTGGAGTGCCGTCTTGAAGCTCGATCTGTGTGCCTTGAGTTGTTGTGGAAAACTCCAGATGCCGGCCCCGACAGAACCATAACTGTAATTTTCGAGTGCGATGAGCTGCCCCATCGTGCTTCCAATGAATGCGAGAGCCAGCGCACTTTCGGGAAAGTCACGTCAAATGCACCGGATTTCCTGACAGTAACTTTAGCAAAATGCGTGCCTGCGTATTTCTCTGACTGCATTCGCTACTCTGGAGCGGTGCGGGTATTTTACTTCTCGGCATAGATAGCGTAGTAGGTAGATTTAGTGGTAACATTGACTTGGTAACTCCCATCGGTGTCAAAGTCTCGGGAAACGTGAAACTGGTCGGTCTGTATGGCTGCGCCTGCCGATGTAAAACTCAAAGTACGTTACCGCAAACAGGCAAGGTTTTTAAGCAAATACACTGCGCAGGAGAACTGACAAATGCTACAGCGCAAAATCTAT
This sequence comes from Microcoleus sp., assembly GCA_051652045.1. GTDB lineage: Bacteria > Cyanobacteriota > Cyanobacteriia > Cyanobacteriales > Microcoleaceae > Microcoleus. Next base: position 2,257 of record JBOFTL010000544.1, read on the forward strand.
CAACTCTGTTGTGATGGTCGTGAGGTTTCTATTTTTCTTCGAGATCAGCAACGTTGGATAGAGCGCGCTCGTATCCTAGATATTGAAGGAGATCTAGTCACGCTGCGCTACGAAACTGACGAAGAAGACGAAATTAGCTCCTGGGAAGAAATGGTGCGTCTCGAAAGTATTGGATCTGTCTCCCAGAAGTTGGCTTCGGTGTCGAGAATCAACAGCGAACCCTTAGTTTCTGACGAGTGTCCCGAAGCTGAACAAATTCGCGATCGCTATCCCGAATCTAATTTGGAATAGCTTCGAGTCGATCGGGGTTGACTTACAGAAAACTAATTTGCTGAAATTTTCTGGCAATTACTTACCAAAAAATTGACCTTCCAGCTTCCCCCTCCTAGGGGGATTTTCATGTATTGTAAAACTTTTTAAGTTTAACTGTTTGCTGTATTTAATTTGACATTTTTCAGGATTTCTGCAGCGGCCCGATCGCACGCCCCTACTTCTCCCAAGCTTTCCCGCATGGATCGGTATCCCGCTAAAGTTTGCTGTCGCAAGTCCCCGTCGTGCAGCAATTCCCAAGCCCGAGAAAAAATATTTTCGGCAGTAGCTTCATTTTGCAACAATTCCGGGACGATCGGCTTCATTTCTACTAAATTAGGCGGAGACATAAAAGGAATCGAAAATTTTAGTAAATGACGGGCAATCCAAGCAGTAATCGGACTGACGCGGTAGGCGACAACTTGCGGAACGTCGAGCAGAGCTAGCTCTAAATTAACTGTACCAGATTTTGTGATAGCCAAATCGGCAGCAGCTAAAATATCCAAAGTTCGATCGGCTGACAAAGTAGCCCGCAAACCGAAATCGGCGATCGCACTTTCGATCGCGCTGCGGTATGCTTCCCTAGCTAGCGGAATCCAAAAATGAACTTCGGGTCTGCGATCTTGAATTATTTTTGCTGCTGCAAATATCGCGGGCATCAGGTACTTAATTTCTTGATGTCTGGAGGCCGGAATTAGGGCGACCGACACTTGTTCCGGTGGAATTCCTAAAGTTTTGCGGGCAACTTCGCGACTCGGTGCATCCTGCATTCGATCGACTAAAGGATGACCGACCCAACTCACTTGCGCTCCTTTTTCTCGAAAATAACGAGCTTCTTCGGGGAAAATT
>JBOFTL010000545.1:0-4796 GCA_051652045.1 Microcoleus sp.
ATGTTGGGTTTCCTGGCGTCAACCCAACCTAGAAATGTTGGGTTTCCTGGCGTCAACCCAACCTAGAAATGTTGGGTTTCCTGGCGTCAACCCAACCTAGAAATGTTGGGTTTCCTGGCGTCAACCCAACCTACATCTACATCTCGCCCAACAAAATCAAAGTTAACAGTGTAGCAGCACGGCTTAAAGTTATCATAAATATTACAACACTTACGCAAAAACAAGTTCGATCGCTGTTCTTCCTTCTTCCTGATTCGGTATTCTGTATAGCATCCGATACACACTCAATAATTCATCCGTGTATCCGTGTCAGAATCCGTGTCGTGCCTTCCTTTTTCCTTCTACTTACCGGACTACCATGTTAACAATAACTAGCGAAGAAATGGGTAAAGTTACCACTACCATAACAATCACTAACCGTGTCGATCAAATTTTGGCAGAAAGGGGATTTATCCCTGCCAATGAAATACGTTCTATTACCTTGCACGATGTTTTGGTCGATACAGGCGCAACACGACTCTGCTTACCAGCAGAAATTATCAGTCAGCTAGGCGTAACATTTGCTGGAGAAATCGAGGTGAAAACAGCCGTAGGAATCAGCAAAGTTAGGATTTTCAAGGATGTTGTTTTGTTAGTGGAAGAACGGGAAGGAAGATATAAATTGAATCGCTAAGATTTTACGGAATAAACAATCGGCTCACGCCCAAATAGTTTTCAAGATAGAACCCATTTGAGTTCTTGGAAATCGCCCACTCTGCCGAGGATGAAGCATTTGGACATGAAAACATCGGGTTTTTATCAGAGATTGTCGCCCAAATGCTTCATCCCTACACCCCCCTACACCACATGAATGTTAATCTTTGTTTGATGAGACTGACTATCGAAAGTCTTGCTGCCTCGCAAGATGTCAAATGGGTTCGATAATGACATCAATACTTAGTCTGTGCGTCCAAGATTGTAACTAATAACTGATGCTCGATCGCGATTGCAATTTTGGTAAAAATGCTGTCAAACATTTGTACAATTCTAATCCCGGCCCAATTTGCACTTGTAGCGGATAAAGCCGATCGAAGTTAATCGGATTTCCCGGCGCGAATTTCCACTCGATTTGTTGGGATGTTTGCGGGGCAATTTCTGTCGCTACCATGACATTGATAACATTATTGTGCAAGGCGATTCCCCGAAAGCAGTAACTTTTTCCCGTGCGTTTGTCAGAATCACTGCCGGTGATGTATCTTTCTTGTTTGCGAAATTGGATTTCTCGATAAGGTCGATCGATCGCAAATGAGTCTCGATAGCGGTAGTCTCCGTCGGGCAAACTTTGGATATTCGGTCTAATTTGAGTGACAACTATTGGTGCTTGAAACAGTTGACAGTTGACAGTTGACAGTTGACAGCATTTAATAGTTAGGAAGGTGCAGTCTAACATAGGCGTAAAAAAATAAAGATTAAAAATAGTAACAATATAGCTGAGTTTTCTGAAAAGTCCAGATAAAGTAATTGAAGTACAAAGCATCCAATGCTGTCAAAAACATGAAAAATTCTCAATCTCAGTCTTTAATTCTGTGGCGGCAAGTCGGTGGCTTGGCCGTTTTGCAAGGAGCAATTACTCTGTCTTGGCTGCTTTACAGACTGTATTTGCCTCAGCTTTTAGCAGGATTTGGTTTTGCCGGATTAGACAGAGCGATCGGAATTTTAGAAGATGCTTTGGCAGTGGCGATCGAACCTGCGGCGGGCTGGCTTTCTGACAGTCAGCGGCGCTGGATGGGCACTCGTTTGCCGCTAATTGTTGTAGGTACTATTCTATCATCGGTGTTGTTTATTGCCATTCCTACTGTATTTATTTTCGGCAATTCTATCTCCTCTCTGCGCTGGATTTTGCCTGCGGTAATCGTGGCTTGGGCGGTGGCGATGGCATTATTTAGATCGCCCGCTGTGTCTCTTTTAGGGCAGTACGCACCGACAAAACAGTTACCTCAAGCTATGAGTTTGTTGGTACTGGCGGGGGGACTTGCGGGGGCGATCAAACCAGTAGCAAGCGATTTTATTCTGAGTTTGGGGCCTGCTGTTACTTTCGCAATTGGTTCCTTTGTGTTGTTGGCTGCGGTAGCAGTTTTGCGCGCTGTTAATCCCGATGCTGGGCAGTCAAAATTGCCGCTGGATGTGGGAGTTTCTGAAAGAGTTTCTATCTTGGCGGTGGCTTTAATTGCGCTAACTGGTGCTGCTGTGGCTTGGGGTACGCGAGCGATGGCGGAACGGATTTTGCCTGCTGTTTTAGAAACTCAATTCGCGGGTGCAAATGTTAAGTTGCTGATGCTGGGAGTCGCTATTTTGATGGCTTTTGCTGCTTTGCCGGCGGGTACGATTGCCAATCGTGCGGGGAATCAGCGGGTACTTTTGAGTGGATTGGTAGCAACATCTATTTTGCTATTGCTAATGGCTGTGACTCCGGGAACACTGGCAGGGGCGATCGTTTTGGCTGTGATTTTTAGTTACAGTTTGGTGGCTAATGGAACTGTTCCTTTTGCTTTGTCTTTGATGCCGCCGCAACGGGGAGGTTTGGGCGTAGGGATTTATTTTGGCGGTTTTTCCCTGGCTATGAGTTTGTACTCAATTGTATTGGGAGATCCTTTGGCAATTTCTGTTGTTAAAACTGCGATTGTAGCCTCGATCGCATTTTTGGCTGCTGCTGCTTGTATTGCTGCGGGCGATCGCATAAAACCAATGTTAAAATTAACAAATAAATAACATTTGTGTGCTGTTTTACTCGCTCCCCAAAGATCGTAAATAATTATTTCATGCTTTCCCATCTATTACCGTTCCGAGCAACAATATAGATAGGAGCGATCGCTGAGCAATTTAGCGGGTGCAACTCCAGGAATTAATCGAGGATACTTCTATGTTTTGCATGAAGCGAGAAACCAGAAATTCAGGGCTAGTTGAAACAGGCAATTGGGAGCTGCGAGGTTCTAAGAATTCGGTCGATCGAGGTATCCGCATCGTTCGAGCGCGAGTTTACAAAGATGAGGCATTGGTGTCAGCGATGCTAGCGGGACTGCCGGCGCTTTTGGCATCACTGGAAAGCTTTTCTGAATAGGAAAGTTTGACGGGTCAACTTGTTAAACTTGTGACAAACTTGCGACAAACTGGTGGCAAACTTTCCTCAATCATCGGCAGTCGGTCGATCGAAATTATTGCCACACTATTGCCAGACCCCGGCAAAAATATTTTTAACTGCGATCGCAATTCGATTTAAATCTTCTTTCAGTAGTGGCGGCCAAGAAACTCCCTTGCGCAATCCGACTTCAAATTGCTGCAAGCTTTCTACAGAGAGTAAATGCAGTGCTGAAATTAATTGCCGGTCGAGCATGGGGGATTCTTGCAAGCCTTCAAATAGTATTTTTAAAGCTAATAAAATTGATGTCACCTGTCCGGGTACGGGGGGTTGCCCTTGTTGGAGGCGGATCAGGAAAGCATCGGGATTTTTTTTTGTTTCGAGGGCCGTTCCCTGGTCGATGAGGAAGCTCCGGGCTGTTTTATAATCCATTTGACGTGCGATCGGGCTGCTGCAATTAATTATCTACAATTATATCACTTGTTGCAGCAATCGATTTGTTAATATGATAGATGTACCGAGAAGTTTTGTAAGGTGCGCAATGCGCCCCCCTACTTGTAGGGAAGTTTTTGTAAGGTGCGCGTTGCGCGCCATACAAGCACTGATTTTCAGTTTCATTCAGGCATTTTTTGCCAACATACTTTATTGGATGTGCTTGAAATCATGGCAAATATAGAAAGTATTGTGCGTATCATTAATAAAGAACTCGTTCCTCAATTTGAAGAAAAATTACGCAGCTATCTGATTCAACAAAATAAAGAATGGCTTATCGAACAAATCGTGCGTTTAACCCTGGACGCCCACAGCTTGCGAGGAATGGATCGAAAATTAATCCAGGAAACCAAAGCCAAGAAAAGAGTTGAAAGAATAGCTCGCTTACAAAAAATGGGTTTAAATCGCGATAAGCTGGTCGAGTTTATCGATAATTATGCAGATTACGATCGTACTAAGTTGATAGAACAAAATTACTTATTAGCTAATGCGCCTGCTAAGGGAACAGCCTTGATTACTGATGCGTACCGGACTAAAAAAGGGAAGAAATTATTACTCTATTGTCAGGATATTTTGTTTGGTATTCTGTTTGGAGACGTGGGGACAAAGACTGACTTACCCCGAACTGGGCGAGAACTTTTCTCATTGACTGTACCCCGGTATAAGGCGGACGTATTGGATTTTATGAAAGCCACAACAGAATTTAAAGCTTTAGGAAGCTGGCAAGATCCGGAAAGTGTCTCCAATGATTCGCGAGAAGATAATATAATTTTGGAAGTTGAGTACAGTGAGGTAGAGGGCGAACTTGGGGGAGCAGGTTTGATTAGAGCGCTGAGTTTAATTAATAACTTGGAAGTCAACGAGCAAATTCTATATGCCCGCATCATTGTGGTAGAGCATACTACTTTAATTACGTGAATTTCGTAATGCGTGCAGTATGCCTTACAATGAGAGTTGAAATCCGAATTTCGAGTGCAAATATCGAGCAAAAACAATGGCAAAACATTACAGTAACAAGCCAAATTCCAAGGTTTCTAGCTACTTGTGGATGCTTTGTTTGTTCCTGATATTCTTGTTATTTCCGCTTTTTGCCAGTCTAGAGGCTCAAACGCCATTTCCCCTGCCAGTGATGCTTGAGAATCCGGCTATTTTGGGATCTAAAATTCAGCGGACTATGGGATTATTGGCT
>JBOFTL010000546.1:0-4532 GCA_051652045.1 Microcoleus sp.
GTATAAAACGCCGTAACGGGAATCTTTCTGTAGTAGGAACTATGGATAACAGTACCGTGAAGGAAATTTTGTATACCCTTAATCGGGCTGCAAAGATGCCCGCGTCATAGCGTACTCGCTTGACGTGGGAGTATGTCACGAAAGAGTTCGCCTACAACCCCTTACCCAGCAAGCGTTTCAGGCGTCAAATCGACGCACCTTTTTCTCACTTGCAATAAGGGGGGATCGAATTCAATAAGCACCCTCTCTTAATTGCTGAAACCCTTACACCGAGAGCCATCGACGCACCTCAACGAAAAAATAGGCTTTTGAGCGATCGCCCGAGGTGCGTCGATAGCGTTGGCGGCTAACAAACTAACCGCATTTCGATCGAAAATTTATGCAGTTTTCAAGGTTCGGAGTGTCCGCTATCCCTAAAGAATAAAGGCTTGAAGCAATATTGTCAAGATGCGGAACTGGGTTTTTCCGCTAGCGCAATCCCAGGCTTCAGTCATCCCGCATCGGCCGACGCACCTCACGGGGGAGAGAGAGAAATTTTAGATGTGAGATGTGAGGTTTTAGAGCGTGCGATCGACTTTAGGGGAAAGGGGGAAATTTGCCAATTACCAAAAAGACTAACAGCACGACACGGATGACACGGATGACACGGATACACGGATAGATATTTTTTTGTAACGCAATAACAACTCTCAACTCTCAACTCTCAATTTTCAACTCTCAACTCTCAACTCTCAACTCTCAACTCTCAACTCTCAACTCTCAACTATACAACTGCGTAAAATTACGCAAATTGTAAATTTCCGTGCGATCGCGGATGTCATACTGGCGAGCATCGGTGAAACTGATAGGTGGGTTTCAATCAAGAATTGATGAAGCAATCGGGTCCTACGCCCAGTACCATCATGATTTACCTCACAATCTGACTCCAGAGGTGCATCTACCACTTAGCACTCTCTGGGAGCAGAATTATGTTCACCCGTTCGATCGAAAAATATCCCGCATCCAGAAGTCTTGCTTTCGGTGACTTTAGTTTTCACGACTCCAGCTTTTACGGTGATTGGTTTGTTGTCTCTACAATTGTGCCCTTAATCCGGGCGATCGCACTTAATTCTCCTGCGGGTGGAGTCGAGTTAAATATTCCACATCTTCTACAAAATGCCTCTATCTTTGGAAAGATTGACAGCTCAAAATTTGTTTGCCAGGATAGTCCCGGCAAACTCGAATTAGGTTTTGCTGTCTACCATCAGCCCCAACTCGAACACCAACTGAAGCTGCAAATCAGCCAATTTCCCAAATGGTACAGTTTCCTAACTAACAACACGGATTTCGCCTGTAACAGTTGCGATCGCGATCGCGATTGCCAGATGGTTACGCGCCGCGGTTCTAATTTCGTACAGCTACTCAAAAGTCATTTGCGGCGTTGCTTGATTCGCTTTCGCACGGCATCTGGTAGCTCAAAAATTCCCCCGGCCGATCGAAACAGTGACACAATATTTCAGGGTAACAGGCACGATCGACTGTTTGATTATAATACAGCGATTGTCAATTGACTGCAATCGGGTACGGACAACACACTGCTGTCACCCTACCGCCGATCTGTATTGCATTCAATTAGAGAAGCGCTACCAGTATGATGTTTTTCAGGGAGTACGCTGCAAATGCTCGATTTTAACATGACTTTAATTGCTGTGACTCGCACCCAATTGCAATTATTTCGCCAGCTTGCACGATCGAAATCACAAAGTTTTGTGCAGCCAAACGGCGATCCATAATTTACAGTTTTGATGTTGAATTTTAATTTTTGATAAATGCCTGACAAGTATTTTAGCTAGTGCTGGACGCACTCGTACAGAAAAACCAGCCTTTGCAATTACTTCGATCTCGATTTCATAAAATCGGATTCTTGGCGTAAGCCCCGCTGGCATTTGTCGTGCACTGCTGCGCATTGCTACGATCGCATTCAAATTTAATTAAATTCTATATATTAGATCTTGCCGGATCGATCGACCGCAATCAGATTAGTTATTAGTGGTAATCGATCGAATGCGAACTCCCTCGCTGCAATTTTAGTTGCATGGGGGCAAGATTATTGTGTTTTAATTTTGTTGTTAGTTACTGAATTTACCTCTAATTGATCGCCAATTATAACGCGGGCTTATTGTAAAGTAAGTCCGCAATTATTGTTGCATCTATCTAAAAAATTCTAGTCATAAAAATAAATTTACTACAACAGCAACTAGAAAATTCCGGATAAAAACAACAACAAATAAAATATTTTCAACTGTTGCATTCATCAAGATTCACGTGTTAACATAAAAGGAAATAATTCTGATTAGATTGCTCCAAGGCTGTATCTACCAATAATGCCCTAAATGGAGGATCGAAAATGACTGCTACGTTCGCTCAAGTCAACTCGCAATATTCACTGAAAGATTTACCACCCCGTGCATTAGTATTTATTGACTCAGGAGTAGAAGACTACCAATCGATCGCAGCGGGGGTGCTACCGGGACAACAGGTGATTATGCTCGATCGCGACAAAAATGGCATCGAACAAATCAGCTCAGAACTGGAAAAATATGCCTCTACCAACGGGGCGATCGACTCGGTGCATATTATTTCTCACGGTAGTGAAGGCAGCCTGCAACTGGGCAACACTACGTTGGGTTCCGACAACATCGAGCAATACAAAAACCAGTTGGAAAAATGGCAAACTTCCCTAGCACCGCAAGCCGATGTCATGGTCTACGGCTGCGATGTAGCATCGGGTGCGGGCGCTAATTTTGTTAACAAACTTGCTGAATTAACAGGAGCAGATGTTGCTGCATCCACCAACATCACTGGTAGGGGAGGCGACTGGAACTTAGAATTTGCTAAGGGTGATATTGAAACACAGCTAGCTTTATCGCCGGAAGCAATGGCTAACTATCAAGGCAATCTAGCTACTATCGAAGTTACCACAACTGCTGATAGCGGACCTGGTTCTTTAAGAGCCGCGATCGCCTCTGCAGTTGCCGGAAATACGATTACTTTTTCATCCGGTTTAGCCAACCAAATCATCACCCTGACTGGCGGTCAGCTAGAAATTCCCGCAGGCAAAAATATCACGATCGACGGTGCCGCTGCCTCCGGCTTGACCATCAGCGGCAACAACGCATCTCGTGCATTTTTTGTCAATGCTAACGTTAATACGGCTACCAACTTTACGCTGAAAAACCTCACGATTACCAACGGTAAAACTACTGAGAATGGTGGGGCGATCGGCACCACTGACGAAGTGGCAATGACTGTAGAAAACGTGCAGTTTACTAACAACACTGCTGACAAAGGCGGCGGTGCTATCTTCAGCAACTGGAACAACAGCCTGACCGTTACCAATAGCAAATTTATCGGTAATATCGCCACCGCAGCCAACGACGAACGCGGTGCTGGAGGTATTGCTTTTGTTAGTAACAAAAACCTCACCGTTCGCAACAGCGAATTCACAAACAATAAAGGTATCAACGGCGGAGCTATCAACAGCCTCAACGGCAAACTAACAGTTGACAACTCCAAATTTGAAGGCAACGATACCACCGCAGCCGTATACGATACAGGCAAGCCCAATCCTTTCTTGAGAGGTTTCGGCGGAGCAATTTACACCGATCGCGCCAGTTCCACCGACGAAGCTTCTGGTACGATTAACATCACCAAAAGCGTATTTAAAAACAACAAAGGTCGGGGTGAAGGTGGCGCAGCTTACCTTTATACCGGCACCCAAGACAGCGTAACAGTTGCCGACAGCACCTTCGAGAACAATGAAATTTTGGCCCTGCCCAATGGTGGCAGCGGTGGCATCGGAGGTGGGCTGGTACAAATGAACAACGGTGCCAACCGGGGATTTACCATCTCCAACACCACTTTTGCTGGCAACAAAGCCCCCGGTCAAGGTGGCGGTATTTGGGTCAAAGATGCGCCGACGACGATTACTAACAGCACGTTTTCCGGTAACGAAGTTACTTCTATTGCCCTTGATGGTTATGGCAATGTCGGTGGCGGCATCCTGGTGGACAATGCGCCAACCACAATTGTCAACACCACGATTGCTGACAATAAAGCCGGTTGGGTAGGCGGAGGTCTTTCAGCTAACAACGCCAATGTCAGTGTCAAAAACACGATTTTTTACAACAATACCTCCAGCAACGGCGGCAACAATTGGGGAATTCAGCAACACACCAACCAAGAATTAACCGACCAAGGAGGAAATTTCCAGTGGCCGATCAAACAAACCAGTAACTTCAACGATTACAATGCGACTGCAAGCATTACCATTGCTGACCCCCTGCTAGGTGCCCTGCAAACTCTCAACGGCGCTTTAGTTAGACCTCTATTGTCAGGAAGTCCGGCAATTGATAAAGGGGTGGCTGCCGGCGCGCCCGGTACGGATCAGCGCGGCGTAATTCGCCCTCAAGATGGCGATACAGTTCCAGGTGCGATAGTTGACAGCGGTTCCTATGAATTTGGCGGTGTCGTGGTCCCAACACCGACGCCGA
>JBOFTL010000547.1:0-1457 GCA_051652045.1 Microcoleus sp.
GGTTAAACAGGCTGTTTCACAGGCTGTTTCACAGGCTACAAAGGAAAAAGCAATTGAAATTGCCAAAGGACTTCTAGATGTTTTAGATGAAGCAACGATCTCTCAAACAACCGGATTGAGTATTGAGGAAGTTCAAAAGTTGAAACAAGCAAGGTAAACAGAAGTGCGATCGCGCTAAAAAGGAATATACTCAACAGCATTCATCCATTCATCAGATTCTGATGCTAAAGCAATGATTTCTAAATCTTTAACAAATTGCCCGATCGTGCCGCCTAGCTGATGTCCAAATATTAAACCAGCAAACTGTTTTTCCTGACGCTGCCAATCTTGAGCCATTGCTTTAAATCGGATATCGTGAGTAAACAATACTCTCCCCAGCACAGTAGCACGTTCCAAAAGTTTGTCATCCGGCAATTCTGTCGTACCATCTTCGATCGCAGTCAAAACATCCACACCGCGACGACGCAACTGTTCGGTAATTGCTTGGGGAACGTGAACGTCCATATACAGAGGAATTGCCACTTACAACAACCCCTTAGCTCGCATTCTCACGAAAAATGGTGAAGGTAAAGACTGGGATTTTTCCTGTTGTACTTGCTCCCATTCGTCGCGAATTTCCTGCTCAATTTCTGCTTGAAAGTCGAAGTAGTAAGCCATTGCCGCATGAGCTTCTGACAGCTTTAGATAAGGATGCTGGCGGCACATTTCTTCCACTGACCAACCGTAAGCTAGGTAATCCATAACAATCTGAGCAACTCGCACTCGGGGTATCCGCTGCAAGCGTGCGGGTCGATCGGTCACTTTCTCGATATGAGGATAAATTAAAGCTGATGTCATTGCTTTTTATAACTACATCTACAAAATTTTAGCATAAATAATATTATATTATATGGCAACTGCCAAAGAGAACCAGAACAATGAGCGAAAATACCATTATCCAAGCCAACGATAATATCTTTCTCGACCTCGGATTTTCAGCCGAAGAAGCCAATAACTTACTAATCCGATCGCAACTAATGCTAGCCCTACTTCATCAGATTAAAGATCGCGGTTGGACGATCGATCGAGCAGCTCAACACCTCAAACAGTCAAACGAGCAGATCGTAGCTCTAACTCAAGGTAAAATAGGGCTATTTTCCGTTGACATCCCGATTGCAATGCTCAACAAAGTAGGCATGACCGTCAAAGTCGAAATTTGTCCCAAGGTAGCTTAGGTCGATCGCCCCTACACCAACCAATCTAACAGAAGTGCGATCGACTAATTCTATTAAGTTGGTATCCACCTAATCTGGCGGTTGCTCTGTAACTCGCTCTTTCCAGTATCCTGGTTCTCGATTGCAGTGCATTACTGCCACAATTAAAATAAAATCATCCTCTATTGTGTAGAGAATTCCATAAGGAAACTTTCGCGTTAAACAACGGCGAATATCTTCATCAACGATCGGCCAACGAGTAGT
>JBOFTL010000548.1:0-7865 GCA_051652045.1 Microcoleus sp.
GGTGTCGGCGTTGGAGTTTCCGATGGTATTGGCGTCGGTGTCGGTGTCGGTATCGGAGTTTCCGATGGCGTCGGTGTCGGTGTCGGTATCGGAGTTTCCGATGGCGTTGGCGTCGGTGTCGGTATCGGAGTTTCCGATGGCGTTGGCGTCGGCGTTGGAGTTTCCGATGGCGTTGGTGTCGGTGTCGGTATCGGAGTTTCCGATGGTGTTGGCGTCGGCGTTGGAGTTGGTGTCGGTGTTGGGGTTTCCGATGGTGTTGGCGTCGGAGTTGGTGTGGGCGTTGGTGTGGGCGTTGGTGTCAGTATATCGACACTAAAAGTACCCAAACTGTTAGCAGTAGCAAAATTACCAACAGCATCATTTACCTGCGATGCTTGCAAATTCACCCTGTAAGCACCATTGTCAGCATCATCCCAACTTCCCCCAGGAGGAATAAAAGAATAAGTTGCTGTACGCGGCGTGCCGTTGCTATTAGTATCCACACTAATAAAACTAGCAGCAATAGTGCCGCCAGACCAATCGATCGCCAGATCTAAATCATCTAAACTGCCGATATCAATTCCACTACTATCGCTAAAAGTAACTGTCAATATCTGACTGACACCACCAGCAGCAGTAATGTTAGAAATCGCATCTAAAATAGCAATAGTAGCTGTAAAATCAACCGTGCGAATCAGTCGATCGGCCGCAATATTATTATTACCAGCAGCATCTATTGCCGTAGCAGCAGGAACATCAACTGTGACATTACCATCAGCATTCGGAGTAATTGTAAAAGTATAATTGCTGCCGCTACCTGCAAAATTGCTAACAGTGCCATTAGTAACGCTAATTCCGCCCTCGCTAAATCCCGTAACGCTTTCGCTAAAATTTGCTGTGACACTAAATGGTGCGTTGGTAATGGTTGGTGATGCAGATGTGAGAGTAACTGTCGGTGCAGAAACATCGGCAGTACGAATCAGTCGATCGGCCGCAGTATTATTATTACCAGCAACATCTGCCGCAGCCGCCGCCGGAATATCGACGGTGACATTACCATCAGCATTTGGAGTAATTGTAAAAGTATAATTGCTGCCGCTACCTGCAAAATTGCTCACCGTACCGTTAGTAACAGTAACGTCAGCATCGTTAAATCCCCCGACATTTTCACTAAAATTTGCTGTAACTGAAAATGGTGCATTAACAATTGTTGGCGATGCAGATGTTAAAGCAACTGTGGGCACTGTAATGTCGGCAGTCCGAGTTAATTGAGTGGCTGCGGTATTGTTATTACCAGCAGCATCTGTTGCTTGAGCCGCTGGAATATCTATGGTGACATTACCATCAGCATTCGGAGTAATTGTAAAAGTATAATTGCTGCCACTGCCTGCAAAATTGCTAACAGTGCCATTAGTAACTGCAATGCCAGCATCGCTAAATCCTGCAACATTTTCGCTGAAATTTGCCGTGACAATAAATGGTGCGTTGACTGTTGCCGGTGCGGCGGATGTTAAGGTAACTGTTGGTGTTGTAGTATCAATAACGATCGCCCTGCTGCCACCGAGAGAGTTAACTGAACCTAAAGCGGGAAGGTTTAAGATAGCATTTTCAGTCAAACTATCTTGAATCGTGCTGCCGTTGAGGGTGAGGGAATTGGTGGCGAGGTATTCTAAATCGGTAGAGTTGTCTCCTGCTTGCACGACATAGTTAAAAGTGAGTATATTGCTGCCACTACCGGAGACATAGGTAGCAAATCGATCGACTGTACCCGTTTCTAATTGCAGTTGAGGTGTGCCGCCTGCGGTATCTACGATAACAGCAGTATCAAAAGTGACCGTAAGGGCGATCGTCGCACCTACCCCGTAACTGCCATCGGTGCTAGCGGCACTGACAGCGATCGCCTGCGGGGTATTATTGAGCAGGATCGAGGCACTGTTGCCAAACCTACCCGACACAGCAATATCGGGTTTTCCGTCACCGTTGAAGTCCCCAATACTGCTAGTAGTGAGGCCGCCTTCAGCACCGAAGGTGACAAAATTGGCGAAAGTGGGAATCGTGGCTCCGGCGGCTGTCGTGTTGAGCAAGATGGAGACATTGTTGCCATAATTAGTCACTGCTAAGTCGGGTAAACCGTCGCCGTTGAAATCGCCACTGCTGACAAAGGTGGGGCCGCCCTCCGTATTGAAGGTGACAGGGGTAGCAAAACTGGGGGTGGTGTCTCCTATAGCCGCGGTGTTGAGCAGAATGGAGACATTGCCACCGCTAGGGTGTGCTACAGCTAAGTCGAGTTTCCCGTCGCCATTGAAGTCATCGATGCTGGCAGATCTTGGGGAACCATAGGTATTAAAGGTGACTTGGGGGGCGAAACTGGGAGTAGTGGCTCCGATCGCCGTAGTGTTAAGCAGGATTGAAACATTGCTGCCGACATTCACCACAGCTAAGTCGGGTAAACCGTCGCCGTTGAAGTCGCCGATTCTTACAGGGCTGGGTTGAAAGCCGGTATCAAAGGTAACTTGAGTGGCAAAAGTGGGAGTAGTGGCTCCCGTGGCGGTTGTGTTGAGCAGAATGGAGACGTTGCTACTCGTCAAGTTGGCCACGGCTAAGTCGGGTAAACCGTCGCCGTTGAAGTCACTGCTTCTGATGGAACTGGGGACGGGCTCGGTGCCGAAGGTGAGTTGAGGGGCGAAACTGGGAGTAGTGGCTCCGATCGCGGTAGTGTTGAGCAGGATGGAAACATTGCCTTCGCCGAAGTTTGCCACAGCTACATCGGGTAAACCATCGCCGTTGAAATCGCCGATGGTGGCAGAGTTGGGTTGAAAGCCTGTAGCGAAGGTGACTTGAGTGGCAAAAGTGGCAGTGGTGGCCCCAGGGGCTGTCGTGTTGAGCAGGATTGAGGCGGTATTGTCGTTGCGGTTAGCAACAGCTAAGTCGGGCAAACCGTCGCCGTTGAAGTCCCCGATGCCGATCGAGACGGGAGCATAGCCAGTAGCAAAACTAACATAGGTGGCGAAGCCGAGCAAGCCGCTGTAGGTTTTGAGAGTAGTTTCTGTCAGTGCCAGTTTCGGTTTTTCGGCTGATGGGGGGATGAGTTGGGGGATTTCCCAGGTGCCGCCTAGCTCGGAATTGCCTGTGGGGTGGGGGTTGGCGGCGATTTTCGCTCCTGTGAGTTGGTGGATGCGATCGAGGAATTGCCCTCCTGTTGCTGTGGCTGCCGTGTTGCATCCATATAATATGATGCTGGTGTCAGCGGTGAAACTGTTTCGCCACTGTTGCAATTGTTGGTTGTAATTTTCAATGTTGCTATTGTTTAATTCTGTTTTTCCCAGGTAAATAGTGCCGGGGCTACCGTGCGAAATGATATGTAGAGTTTTGATACCTGTATGGTTGGCTAATATATTGGTAATTTGTGCTACGGCATCGATCGAACTTTCCAGACTGTAGGTTTGCGTGCCTGGTTTTATCCCTCGGAGTAGGTGGTGGCGATCGGGTATTGCTCGATCGAGGATGATGATTTCTGTTGGATTTTGGCTCGATTCACAATCCAATGGCAAAAATTTTTGGTGGCAGGGGTTAATTTGAATTAGAGTTTTCATCTAGTAAATTATTAGATGGAGATTTTTTTGTTACGTGCGTTTGTTGCGATCGCATAATTTTAGTGACCTTAGCGAATCGATCGTTTCTGGCAGAGGACACCCTAATTTTTAGCTATTACTAGCTTCTCAGGGTTTTTAGGCAGAGTCAATACTTTGGTTCGATCGTTTTTTGAGGGCAATAACAATCTCAGTAATACCGATATTTTGAATTAGGATTTGATACTGCTGTACGGACGTGTCTGTAATGAAGCAAGTGGCGTGGATGCGAGGGGGATCTAAAATATGTAGCGCGCTCCCGTGCTACACTCAAGATATATCTCCAAAAGCTTTTGTGAATTAGGCATTTTATCTGCTGGCCGCACCAACTTAACAACTCGCTGTTACAGCAGATTGCAGGTTTATGAAGTACGTCTGCCTCTTGAACATTCCCTGCAAGGACACGGCAGTGCCGTTTCCCTACCTAAGATCTTTGGAGTACCTCAGTTACATGAAAAGTGCTGTAATTTAGCTTATGATTGCTACCGCTACCGTCCTTAAACCTGTCAGTCAAATCACCCTGGCTCCCGGCAGTGTCGTAACTATTCCCAATATCAGTTGGCTGGAATTCGAGTCGATTTTAGAGGAATTGGGAGAAAAGCGATCGGCACGAATTGCTTACAGCAAAGAAACTTTAGAAATTATGGTTCCCTTACCGGAACATGAAATATTGAAAGATTTAATTTCCGATCTTATCAAAATTTTACTCAAGTCGGCCGGGAGAAGATACGAACCTTTTGGTTCTACTACTTTCAAGCGAGAAGGTGCAGCAGGAATCGAACCTGATGCTTGCTTTTATATTCTAAATTATCAGCGGATGATTAACCGCCGCCGATTACAACCAGACGATCCGCCGCCGGATTTGGCAATTGAGACGGATGTGACATCTAAAACTACGATCGACGCCTATTTAGCTATTGGAGTTCCCGAAGTTTGGGTTTACGACAGTGGTAGATTTCGCATCTATTTACTGCAAGATGGGGAGTATGTACAATCCGATATCAGTCCAAATTTTCCGGGAATTGCGATCGCCCAACTAATTCCTGCTACAGTGGAACGTGCTTGGCAGGTGGGAAATTTACAAGCATTAGAAGAATTTGAAAGTGCGATCGGGCGATCGGTCTAAACTTTACTTGATGCAGATTAATATATGCTGGGGGCGATCGAGTTCAACCTCTGCAAACTTGCTAATTCGCAAGCTTTCAGTTATATTAAGACGCATTGAACTAGAAATACAGGGTCATATGCTGTTAACACTCCTCACACTAGCATCGGTAGTTCTGGCTGCCGCCTTGACATACACGCAACTGAAACTAACGAAAAATAAAAAGCTTTTACGTAAATATGATTCACTCTTTTCCAAAGAGGATTTTGAAAAGCAATTAGATGCTAACATTAATCTCAAACAAAGAGAACTCGACGAACTTGCTGCCGACAAAGAAAAACTTAATTCTCAAATTAGAAAACTCCAGCAAAAACTCAGTGAAGTTGAAGAATCAGAAGCCGTTCAATCTTTCGGATTTTATAAATCAAAGTATAACTTTGGCAGTTCTGAAGAATACAAACGCCGACTTGAGGAAATCAGAAGACAACAAAGTAAAATGCTGAAAGATAAAACGGCTGCCATCTGTCATGTACCGTGGGAAGTAGAGGGAAGCAAGAAAAAAGGCAAAAAAATGACCGATGACTTTCTGACGCTGATATTGAGAGCATTTAATGGCGAGTGCGATGCTGCCATGCTTCAGGTTAAATATAATAATGCCATTAAATTAGAAACAAGGATCAACAAAGCTTTTGACACCTTGAATAAGCTCTCAGAAACTAATCGCTGTGCTATTATGCCTAGTTATCGCGCTCTCAAACTAGAAGAACTGTATTTTACTCACGAGTTTCTGGAGAAAAAACAAGAGGAAGCTGAAGAACAGCGGCGGATCAGAGAGCAAATGCGTGAAGAAGAAAGAGAACGCCGGGAGATAGAAAAAGCGAGAAAAGAGGCGGAACAACAAGTAAAGCTTCGCGAACAAGCTTTAGAAAAAGCTCGACGAGAGATCGAACAAGCTACAGGTAAACAGAGAGAACAATTAGAGCTAAAAATTCAACAAATAAATCAACAACTTGAAGAAGCTCTTGCTAATCAAAAAAATGCGATTTCTCGCGCTCAGATGACTAAATCGGGATATGTATACATCATTTCAAATATTGGTTCTTTTGGAGATAATGTTTATAAAATTGGGATGACGCGAAGAATTGAACCAGAGGATCGCATTAAAGAACTAAGTGGAGCCTCTGTTCCATTTCCCTTTGATATTCATGCAATGATTTTTTCGGAAAATGTTCCAGAAACAGAGAATTTATTGCATCAATATTTTCGAGACAAAAGCATCAACAAAGTTAACGAGCGCAAGGAGTTTTTTAGGGTGACATTAGATGAGATTGCTGTAGCAGTTGAAAAAATTGCCGCAGAAACTCAAACAGTAAAAAAATCTGAAATTAAATTTACCAAAGTTGCTGAAGCAGAACAGTATCGCAAAACAATAGCTATAGAAAGAGGTGAAACTCAGCCTCCAGAGTCAACTTATACACCGACTTGGGATGAGGGGGAGGAAGATTCCGAGACAGGCGAATAAGCAATTCAAAGGCTATGGAGTTTACGCAATAGAACAAACTATCCGAAAACCAAAGCGCCTAACTCGATCGTCTGAATTCCAGTTATAACGATAGGCAGATCTACATTCTGTCGGAGCATTTAACCAAGATCCGCCTCGCAAAACCCGCGAATTACTCTTATTATCAGTCAACCACGCACTTCCATTTGCGGGTGCTCCGCGATAGCTTTCATGCCAGCAATCTAAGCACCACTCCCAAACATTTCCGTGCATATCAAATAATCCAAAATCGTTGGCAAAAGCAAAATTTGTGACAGGACTTGTTTGCTTTCGATAGCTTCCTTTTGCTTTTGGCCCGGACTTATAGCTGTAGTTGCAGTCATAGTTTGCCACATCGGGGGTAATAGTTTCGCCAAAATGAAAAGGGGTTGATGTTCGGGCACGACAGGCGTACTCCCATTCTGCTTCTGTTGGGAGACGATATTCGCGTCCTGTTTTTTGGGAAAGCCGATCGCAAAATTCGACAGCATCATACCATGAAACTTGTTCCACAGGTCGATCTGCACCTTTGAAGTGGGATGGTTCGAGTTCAAGATCTCGATTCACTTTAGGAAAAGCAGCAACCTCTTGCCACTGTGCCTGAGTAATAGGGTATTTTCCCATGAAAAAAGGTTTGATTGTTACTGAATGTTGAGGCTTTTCGTTGCTAATTCCTCCTGACTCTGTTTCCGGCGATCCCATCATAAAAGTACCGCCCGGTATCAACACAATTTCTAATACAATCCCATTCCCAAGTTTTTCGATCCGGTGTTCGGCTCTTTGGCGACGACTTTCTATTTTTTGTCCTTTGAAATTTACTGAGATCGCCTCAAATTCAAAAGTGTGGATATTGGCAGGAAAAGCTAAATTTTCCGAAAATTTAATTTGTTTGTTATTGGAGATTGATGGAACAGCGGCAAGATTATCTATAATAACTTCTGGCGTTAAGTCTAAAGCTTGGCAAATAATTTTCAATGTTTCGCGATCGATTAACATTTGTGTCAAGAATCGAGAAATTGTTGATTGAGTCAGCCCGCAATTTTGAGCCAGTGCCTTTTGGCTCATTTTTTTTTGTTTCAAAGCATATTTAGCTACTTCTACTCCTGCTGCAGATGCACGTACTCCTTTTAGTTTATTACTGTCTGTAACAGTTACTGCTGGTGAAGTGGCATTTTCTTCAAGGCTAAAATTAGGATTTGTTTTCTGTATTTTACTACTAGGAATAGGAGAGGAGATAGTAACTGGCGATCGCTCCAATTTGACAGATTTTTGTACCTCTGCTGGTAGCGACGTTCTGCTGCCGGATGTGGAGCTATTTGGCGACATTACAGATAGTGAAACCAAAGGCCCTGCCTTCAGTTGAGCAATTGTTTTGAAAGCCTCAACCGCATCCAGATCTCGACCCTGTGCCACCGCATTCACTCGAATCCACAACTGTTCGGCAGTATCTAAATCTCTATTCGCGAGCGATCGATAAGCGTTCATTTTGAGTGTTTTTATATCGTCCTGTGTTGCACGATCTGGCATGAGGATAAAGTAGCGTTTATCAGCCGGATCTACAGCAGTACGGGGATTTTGCTCGGGGTATTTGCCATAATTTTTGCATAGTTCT
>JBOFTL010000549.1:0-7892 GCA_051652045.1 Microcoleus sp.
GAGGGATATTACGGACAACTAGAAACTTTGTTGTTAAAAATAGGATACCTGCACCCCCATACAGCGGCATCGCGAATGGCAAAATTTCGCCGTTTGTACAATCGCGCTTATCCCACAGTTGAGGAAGTAGCCATGCTGCGGGGCATTCTCCGTCAAGTAGAATGGGCGATAAAATCACATCCGATCGCTCCTGTTTCTGATACTCTGGATGGGGCGTTGCCGGATCGTCCGAGCGACGCTCGAGAACCAAGCTAGCAGGCAACCTAAAAAACCTTAAATTTGAAGTTTACAGTAGCTAAAGGAGTCAAGCGTGGCAGAGAGATTTCCCCAGCGATCGACATTTTCAGCGATATCCTCTTCCAAGTCCGGCTCCGTGCCGCCTCAGTCTGACAAATCGAGTCAGTCTAACAGCTCGCGCCGCCGTCGCTCTCCCGAATTGCCGCGCCCCAACCAGGAAATTCAAGGCTCGGGGCCAGCACCTGCGACTTCATCCCCAAAACCCGCAAGCCGCACCAGAATTAGAGATAATTCTCCTGCTGTTCCACCCGCACCGATCGACCCTGCGGACTTTTTATCCAATCCCAAATCAGAAATCGGCCGCAAAAACCCCAAAGTCAGACAAATTCCGCGATCGATCGAGCGCGGAGCCCGCAACACTAAACTCAGTAATGTCGATCTGTTCGATCCCAGAGCAAACCAAGAGACTGTCAGCGATATTGTCAGCGATACTGGCAGCCCCAATCCCAGTCCCAATACCCAGTTGCGCGAACCGCTGGCATCCCGCAGGGAATTGCCAACTGCCCCGCGCGAACCGCTGGCATCCCGCAGGAAATTGCCAACTACGCAGCGCGAACCGCTGGCATCCCGCAGGGAATTGCCAACTACGCAGCGCGAACCGCTGACATCCCGCAGGGAATTGCCAACTACCCCTACACCCCGTTCGAGAAGTCGCTTGGGTTCGCCTTCAATTCGCGCTAAAGACACCGAAACACCTTTGGAGGTCAAAACACAACCAGCACCCAAATCGCGTCCCCAAGGCGAGACAAAACCCAGCAAAAAATCGTCCCAAAAACCCGCACCTCAGACCTCACCTCCACTGGTGTACGCCACTCGACTGCTAATTTTGGGAGTCGGAATCGCGGTAATTTGCGGGACAGTGCTGTCAGCAGCGAGTGCTTGGAATCGATCGAATTTAGTCGCGCAAGAACAAAGCATGGCTGCAGCAAGCGGTGAAAACAAGACAGAAAGCGCGCCTGCAACACCCATTGCTACAGAGGCTTTGCAACTAAACCAAGAAATCTCAGCTCTGAAAACGCCATTTCAAATTTTGGCAACAGAAAATCCTAATTTGACAGCAGGAATATTTCTAGTCGATCTGGATACGGGAGGTTATCTAAATTTTAACGGCGACGTTACTTTTGCTGCGGCGAGCACGATTAAAGTACCGATTTTAATTGCTTTTTTCCAAGCAGTAGACGAGGGCAAAGTACAGTTAGATCGGATGCTGACGCTGCAGCAAGAACATATTGCTGGCGGTTCGGGGGAACTGCAAGACAAAGCTCCGGGAACTAAGTATTCTGCTTTGGAAGTTGCTAAAAAGATGATTGTTGTGAGCGATAATACGGCAACCAACATGATAATTGAATTGTTGGGAGGTAAGGAGGTGTTGAACCAACAATTTGCTGCCTGGGGTTTGAAGGCGACTGTAATTAATAACAATTTACCGGATTTGGAAGGAACTAATACTACCAGTCCGAAGGATTTGATTAATCTTATGGCTCAGGTCGATCGCGGAAATTTGGTATCGGTAAAGTCGCGCGATCGAATTTTGCAAATCATGCGCCAAACGGAGAACGATTCATTGCTGCCGAAAGGTTTGGGTGAGGGAGCAATCATCGCTCACAAAACAGGTAATATTAATTCTTTGCTGGCGGATTCTGGAATGGTAGATTTGCCCAACGGTAAGCGTTATTTACTAACTGTAATGGTCAAACATCCCCCAGAAACTGAAAAACCGGCTCAAACTTTGATCCGAGATATTTCTCGGATGAGTTACCGCCATTTGAATGGTGAAGCAACGACAACTGATGCGCCAGTCAAAATCAAAAATTAAACTGCTGCGATCGATTTGAAAAATCTGGCTGGTAGCATAGTCTAGATCCACCCCTTAAAAAGGGGGGAGTAAGAGTCATCCGAAAACTAAATTTTAAGGGACGGGGGCGGTAATTTCCGCAGGTTCGATCGAACCCGTTTCAGGTGCTATTTGCTGTTGTTTTTGCAGCATTTCTCGCTGTTTGTTCCGAAATTCTGTGGCAGCATCGTTCAAATTTTGGCGCTGTTCGAGTGTAAAATCTTCTATGCTGCGATTGTTTCCCAATCTCGATCTGTGAATTAAATTCCACAGCCCGGTTCCGCTGTTACCGAGAAAAGGATCGGGATTGTCGTTAGTTTGGAAGTCTTGCAAGGGCTGGGAATTGGTTGTTAAACCGCTGGCTTGAGCGAAGGTTGCTTGAGGTAAAAAAATTGCTCCAGAGGCGATCGCGCTGACAGCAATTCGCATCACCCAATTACCCTTTTGAGAAGTTTTGCTGTTCATGATTTGTGAGTTGAACATTAAAAAAAACTTGTATGCGAACAATATTTTGAGGATAGGTTTAAGCAAAATCTCGATTAGATATCCCGGATACAGAGGGTGGGAAGGAGAGGAAGAGAGGAGAAGTAGAAATTGACACTTGTTGCCTGTTGCCTGTTGCCTGTTGCCTGTTGCCTGTTGCCTATTCCCTATTCCCTATCCCCTATTCCCTATCCCCTATTCCCTATTCCCCTAAGCAAACCTGCGCCGCAATAGGGGTTGAATGCTCAGCAATGCTACCAAATCGAAGGATAGCAATACTAACAACGCTCCGCCAAAGGTAACTGTACCCCAAGGAGCTTGCATGACGGTACTACCTAACGACCAATCACCGTGTAGGTATAAATAGCGAATGGGTTCGATCGCGTAACTTAAAGGATTGAGAGTTACCACAACTTTCAACCAGTCTGGCATAAATGACAGCGGCGCGAGGGCTGTGCTGGCAAATAACAGTGGCAAGTTGGTAACAAAAATCACTGCAATTAATTCTACGTGTCCGGGCAAAGCGAAGGCTAAACCCAAACTCAAACCGGTGACGCCCAAAACTAATAGTAGAACGATTAGGGCGATCGCTCCCAATCCGGCAATTGAGGGCAATCCTGCACCCAAAAATGCTCCGGCGGTAACAATTGCTGCGGTTTGAATGAAACTGAGGGTGACGATAAAAATAGCAGAAGCTAGGACGATCGAAAATCTCGAAGCCAGAGGTGCAACTAACAAGCGGTTGAGAAATCCGAATTCGCGATCGAACATGATCGGCAAACCGGCATTGAGTGCGCCTGCAAATGCAGTAAAAACGATGACGCCAGCACCGAGAAATTGTCCGTAATTTTGACTTTCTCCAAACAAGCCGGAAGGAGCATTTTCAAACAGTGCTCCGAATAAAACCAACCACATTAACGGCTGAATAATTCCTGCAATTAGCGTTGTGGGGCGGCGCTGCAATTGAATAAACAGGCGTTTGGTTAAGGCGAGGGTTTCTTGAATAAAGTCGCCCAGCAGCGAACTGTTTGTTTGTGCAACAGCAGTTGAGGGCGCTCCTCGATCGAGGTTATTGGGGGATGTGACTGTCATAGTTACATATTAAGCGAAATTCTTTAAGTCGATCGCCAGTTAAATTTTAACACAGCTCGATCGAGATGAACTTGTGGAACTTCAGAAGATGTCAAATGGGTTCTATAGCAATCTTTGCAGGAGTCGTAAATTTTTAACCCCATCCCAACCCTCCCCGAACTCGCGGGGAGGGAGTAAGAAGAAGTTCACAAATAATTTAGGAGCGCTATACCAAAACCTCTGTTTTTAAATTTGCCATTGCAAAATCTGTTATTATTGGCTGGAGTAACAGTTGGCTTTGAATTATAGATGAAATTTATAGATTTATTTGCGGGAATAGGAGGTTTCAGACAGGGCTTTGAAAGAGCTGGGTTTGAATGCGTTTTTTCCTGTGAGATAAACAATAAGTGCCGAGAAGTATACGCGCAAAATTTCGGCGAGATTCCTTTTCCTGACATCAGCGCGATCGATCCAGCTAATTTAGCAGACTTTGATGTTTTAGTAGCGGGCTTTCCGTGCCAACCTTTTAGCATTTGCGGCAAAAAGCTGGGTTTTGAAGATACTAGAGGCACGCTGTTTTTCGAGATTTGTAAAATTGTTAAAGTCAAGCAGCCTAAAGTTATCGTTCTGGAAAATGTCAAGCATCTAATCCATCACGGACAGGGAAATACCTTAAAAGTAATTATTGCCAGCCTCGAAGATTTGGGATACAGCGTGACTTACAAAATGCTGAACGCTAAAGACTTTGGAATTCCCCAACACCGCGAACGAATATTCATTATCGCAACTCAGGGCAAACAGTTCAATTTTTCTCGACTTAAAACCCAATTTCCCCCACGACTCAGGGATTTTTTAGACGAGACGGGGGATTTTGAAATCTTGAATAAATCCGAGTATACTTTAATTGAGTATCCGAGAAAGCAGGATTCAGGACTGTTATTTGTAGGTTACAGAAATAAAGGTACTTGGAAAACTGGGGTAAGGCCGAATACAGAACATTTATCGAGGGTGCACAGACAGCCCAATCGGATTTATTCGGTAGATGGAGTGCATCCGACAATACCGTCGCAAGAAACATCTGGCAGGTTTTTTATCTATTTTCCCGATCGCGATATCGTAAGAAAGTTGACGCTGAAGGAATGTTACCGTTTGATGGGTTTTCCTGAAGATTTCAAAAGTTATCCGATCGCGGGGGAGAGTTACAAGCAAATTGGAAATTCGGTTTGTGTGCCTGTAGTAGAGGCGATCGCGCAAGAAATATCAAGTCAAAATTTATTGTCAAATGAGTCAAATGAACCACAAAGAAAAACTGAAGAATATATACAGCTTGTCCTTTTCAATTTCTGATATCAAGCAGATTCCTCAACAGTATCTTGAATATATATTGCTAATTGGTGACCAAGCGTACAAACAAAAAGGAGTCTATACCGTCTTGGTCACTCTTCTAACTCACAAGTCTTTATTCCCTGAACAGGATATCAGAAGACATCAGAGTAGTATGCCGGGTGGTTTTTCAGGAAGAACCATTGATACTGTATATATTACACCTACATTAAAAGAACTGGGACTTCCATCTATGGCTGAAAGCGGTTGGCTCACCAGGTCTTTAGAACAACCGTACCCATACAATTTAGACTACCAGGGCAAAATAAGCAACAAGGCAGTAAAAAAAGCGTTTTTAAGTATAATTGATTATGTTCAAAGCAATCCTGACCAGGCAGATAATGTGCTGCGATTGATATTAAATAAAGTTATTGATGTCCAAGCTCAAAGTATTGTAAATGTAGCCAAATTAGTTAATCCTGATACTCTGAACATCCTGAGTATAATTTCTTGCCTGGAGGAGCATTTTTCTACTAAATATCAAGTTCGCGGTGGATCGAAGTTGCCTGTTCTCGCTATTTATGCTGCATACAAGTCTCTCTTGGACGAAGTGAAAAGATATGAAAATTGTATTTTAGCACCTTTAGGCAGCCACACAGCCTCTGACTTGACTTCAAGAAGTTCAGGCGATATAGAAGTATTTGATGAACAAGGTCAAATCTGTGAAGCTATAGAAGTAAAGCACGAACGAGAAATTGACTTAAGAGTTGTGCGAGTAGCCTATGAAAAAATTATCAGGTTTAATCCCAAAAGATACTATATACTTTCGTGTAAGAATATTAAAGCTTCTGAAATTCAAGAAATAAACAATATAATCTCTCAAGTTAGAGAAGAGCATGGCTGTCAAATAATAATTAATGGAGTAATTCCAAGTATTAAATATTATTTAAGATTGATTGCATTAGAAAATTTTGTGAGTAATTACTCTAACCTGGTCAGTATTGATACAGAATTGCAAGCTGTTCACAAGATAAAGTGGAATGAATTAATTGACAAACTCAGTCTTGAGTAGATTATGCGATAGTATCCTCGGATATCTTTCAAAATCTGATACACTTCCTGAAGATTGTTCTATTGCAGTCGATCGAGCTACTCTAACTAATTAACTTTTGAAGCTGGTAGGTGTGCTTCAGAGTCTGTCGGCGCTGAAGCGCAACTACAAACCGATCGAACTCAGTCGATCGAGCTACTCTAACTAATTAATTTTTGAAGCTGGTAGGTGTGCTTCAGAGTCTGTCGGCGCTGAAGCGCAACTACAAACTTTAATTAGGCGGGGACTTGGATTTTTTCGGTTCCAGCTAACTCAAATGCTGCGTGAATTGCCTTCAGGGCTGTTACACCTTGTTCCTCACCGACAACGCAGCTAATTTTGATTTCAGAAGTAGCAATCATTTGAATGTTAATTTGATGCGCTGACAGCGCTTCAAACATTTTTGCCGCTACCCCCGGATGCGCTATCATCCCGGAACCGACCACGCTAACTTTGGCAATTTGCGTATCTACTGATACTTCGCCCCAGCCGAATTCTGGTGCGGCTTTTTCGAGGACGGTTTTAGCAGCTTCGGCGTCTATTTGCGCGACGGTAAATGCAATGTCGCGGGTTAAAATTCCGTCGATATTGTGACAGCGTTGCGATTGAATGATCGTATCTACACTGATGTTTTCTTCGGCTAAAAGTCCGAACAGTTTGGCTGCAACTCCCGGCCGATCGGGCAAATGCCGAATTGCTAAACGCGCTTGATTTATATCTAGCGCCACCGCACGCACTGCTGCGGCTTTTGGTGATGGTGAATGCAGCCCGATCGGGGAATTTGCAACATCAAATGCTTGGCACAATTCGGCAACCGCCCGATCGCAATCTTCGGCATCGATCGTGCAGCTAACTTTTACCTCAGAAGTGGAAATCATTTGAATGTTAATTCCCGCATCTGCTAAAGTTTTAAACATCTCGGCCGCCACCCTGGGACGCCCGATCATGCCAGCACCTGCAATGCTAACTTTCGCGATCGGCTTTTCTTGCATCCTGACTTCCGGTTCCCCCAATTCCGGCCGGGAATTCTTGCCGAGGGCGGGGATAATCGCATCAGCAACCGCAGCCGCTTGTTTGAGGGAATTTTGCGTTACGGTGAAGGCAATATCGTTAGTATTTCCCTCATGAATTGACTGGATAATTAAGTCTACATCGAGACTTTGGTGGGCGATCGCGCCGAACAACCGCGCTGCTACTCCGGGGCGATCGGGCAATCTCAACAGTGACACTCCCGCCTGATCCAAGTCAAATTCCACCGCATCCACCGCTTTTGCGAGCTCCAAGCCCTCCAACGGGCGCGGCTGCGGGGGCGGGGATACCACCCGCGTACCGGGGGCGTCACTCCAGCTAGAAAGCACAACCAGCGGTACGCCGTAATTCTTGGCAATTTCCACCGCCCGAGGGTGCAAGACTTTTGCACCCAAACTTGCCAATTCCAGCATTTCGTCGCAAGTGATTTCGTCCATCAACTGCGCCTCGGGAACCAGGCGCGGATCTGTAGTCAAGATTCCGGGAACGTCGGTATAAATTTCGCATTTGTCAGCCCGCAATGCCGCCGCCAGGGCCACTGCTGAAGTATCCGAACCGCCCCGCCCCAGGGTGGTAATTTCCAATTCCCCAGCGTCGGCGATGCCTTGGAATCCGGCCACGACAACGACTTTACCGCTGTTTAACTGACTTTCCAGGCGGTTCGGATCGATGCGCAAGATGCGGGCGCGGGTGTGGGCGGCTTCGGTGACGATGCCAACTTGCGCGCCGGTGAGGGAAATTGCGGGCTGTCCTAATTCCTGCAAT
>JBOFTL010000550.1:0-2884 GCA_051652045.1 Microcoleus sp.
CTAGACTCCATTGCACTGGTGGTGTTTTGAATATAATCCGTAATGACAGACCGTTCGACTCCCAGCTCTAGCAGCCCTTCCGCCCTCCGAACATCTAGTGTTGTTGAAGACTCTGGGCTATTAATTTCGATCTTGATATCTTTTTGTTTGAGCAAAAGATGATCAAGCGCCTCTCGAAGGGCTACACCTGTCAGGCTAGAAAGCTGAGACGAGAGATCGCGAATTGATTGATTGACTTGATGATCAATAGACATTACAAGCCATCCATTCCAAACGCGCCCTCTCTCTGTAGTTGCTGCAATGACTTACCAGGATTTCTTGATAAAATATCTTTCTGCATGATTCCCCAAGCAATGTCAACATCCTTGGCAGTTACAGCGAGAAATTTTCTCAGCACAGGCTGAGGAATAACAGGAGTTTTAGAAATATCCAGAACCGGATAATGGTGATAATTCTTGCAACTTTGCGGAGTGACCTCAACGATGCTGTAGCTAGGGGCTTTTAGATTGCTTTCATATGCACGAATCAAAAGCCATGCATTGCTCTTGCCTTTAACATAACTTGCCAATGACAACTTATAAGGATCTCCAACCTCAGCCACCGGAAGACATTTGTGAATCGCCTGAAATACTTTCTCTTGCGATGGCGCTTTCTGAGCTACCGCAGGCATTGCGATCGCCGCAGCTAAAGCGATGGACAGTATTAGGTATTTTGCATTGCGGGGCATTGGGATTTTTGCCTTTCTGATACAATAAAATTACTGTAACACAAATGGGCTACAATGGCACGATCTAAAATCTACAATCTAAGGCTGACCGAAGAAGAGTGGGCAAAGCTGACGGGCCATGCAGAAGATGAACAAATCACGCCAGCCGAGGTGTTACGTGACTACATCAAGCGGCTTCCAAACAAGAAGCCGCTTGATGTTCATCCACGGAAAGTGGCAAGGGGCGGTTCGTGAGGGACCTTCGATGGGTCTACGGCTGACCCTCCAGAATAGACCTCGTAATGTAGATGCACCGCGCTACTACAGTCTGGAGTCTCATTGCCTTCGACCCCAATCGTTTGCCCTCGTTGCACTTGTTGCCCTTGGCTGACAAACACTTTGACCATATGGACATATCGCGTTTCGAGATTTGGCGTTTGGTGCTTGATTGCTACGATGCCACCGCACAGCCCACCAACCGGGACCATCTCCGAGACAACACCATCGCCAGCAGACTTAATGTTTTCGCCCGGACCTCTTGGGTAATTGCGATAACCCTTTGGCGACTGAAGATCTTGACCTGAGTGGATGCGCCCTGGTCTAGGGGCTCCATACCAGCCGTTGTATGGCACCACTCCCATAGGCAATGGGTTCAACAAAATACATTGTTTCCCTTCTTCGCAAGGTTTAGGAACACCGCATCCCCCACCTTGGTCGGCAATAAGAACACCACCACCTTGCCCACCACCAAGACCGCCAGGGCGTTTAGTGACTGGACCATAGGCAGCAAGAGTTGCAGCATTGCTCCATCGCTTGCTTTCCTCAGCGCCACCAGGGAGGCTTGTCCAAGTTCGATTCAAAACTCTGTCAGCGTAATTAAACTCACCATTTGCGATCGCATTAATCAATCGCTGCCCGCCCACTTCTTTCATCAATGCAATTGATGCATTGTCCCACTGATCCGGCTTCCAGGCATCATAGCCTGAGGTTCTAAGAATTCCCGCACGGGTTGAAGGGATAAACTGGTATTTGCCATAAGCACCAAGATAGTTCGGCCCCAGGTCGGTACCTAGATTAGATTCTCCAAGCGCAATCCGATCAAGGTACCGTTTCATGTTCTGCTGTGATGCAGGCGCATTTGGGTTAGACGATGGGGGCGGGGTGCCTCCTTGCCCACCGCATTCGTCCACAATATTGGGACCACTGATGGGTGGAACTTGACCCTTGGCCTGAATGACGACTTGCTCATCTTGGTGAAGCGAAATAAAAGGGATAGGGCCGATCGCATAGGGAGTGCAGGTCTTGTCTGAGAATGGGGGCTCAATGCACACTCGCAAATAAAAGGCAAAATCAACCATCCCGGTTTCGTCGGTTACGTTGGTCGCAGCCAAGGCCACGTTAGGGCTATCCCCCCATGGCCGAATATGGACAGGTTCCTTCCCACCAAAAAACGCTTTAAGCGGGCCTCTTCCCCCTTCGACAGATTGACCTTTGCTAGGGTCAAGACTCCCCACAACCCACTGCGTCCCATTTAAGGTATCGCTAATTAACGGGACCGCAGATGTTGCGCTGTTAATCTCAAAATTTGGGCAAGGACCATCGCAATTTGTTGACTTAAACGTATAACCACCACCGGAAAATGCTCTTGTTGCCGTTGATGCACCTTGGTCGGGGTGATCAATCTTTGCGATCGCAGTGTTCAGTAACCCCAGCAAGGCATCTAAAGGGACAGCGGCTACGCCTGGGACATTAGCAATAATTTGATCCTTAAGCCCTGGAATTGCTGTAATGGCAGTACTGACCAAGTTTGGAATTGAGGCAACAGAAAATTGATTAAGGTCTGCGAGAACCCCTATAGGAAGGTCGGCCAATGCTGGATTGTTTTTCAAAAATTCCGATACCGTTGTACTTATTCCTAAATCAATAAGTCTAGTGATATCTCCTTTTAGCGCGGCGTCTAGCATCCCTCCAATGGGGATTTGCCCTAAAGCAGGAACTTCTTTAATGAGTTCAGGCAAGCCATACTTTAATGCAGCAGAAAGCGCGGCATCTTTCCAGTCTCCCTTCAGTAGTTGTTCAATGGGAAGGTCAGCCGCCCATGGGTTTTTGGCTAAAAATGCTTGAATCTCTGGAACATATTTCCTGATCGCCCCAATATTTTTGTTTGCCATATCGACT
>JBOFTL010000551.1:0-5014 GCA_051652045.1 Microcoleus sp.
AACTTCGCCGGCTGCTTTTTCTCTAGCAATTGTTTCTCTGGCTGAAGCTACAACTGCATCGCTGGGATTGAGGGCGGATTTTGCTGATTCCAGTTTTGCCATCTCTGCTGCTACCGCTTGTTTTTGTCTGTCTACCGCGCGTTTTTCGCCTTCTACAGCAGCTTTTCGGGCAACTACTGCTTGTTCTTCCTGTTCGGCGGCGAGTTGCGCTTCCTCAAATTGCAATTGGGAAATTGCCCCAGATTTCATTAAAGGTAAGTAGCGATCGCGCTTGACTTTTGCAGCTTGAAATCCCTTTTTTGCTGATGTTAAATTTGCCAAAGCCGAGTTTAAATCTGTTTCAATTTTTTGCAACTCTTGAGTTGCTTGTCTTAAATTTGCTTCTGCTTCGGCTACTTGTGCTTTGGATGTAATTTGCTGGTCTTGATAGTCGCGTTGAGTGCGGTTTAAATCTGCTTGACTGCCCGCGATCGTGCGGTTAATGCGCTCATTTTCTGCAGATATTTGTCTGTCAGTCGCGCTAATTTGAGCTGCAATTTGGGTTAGTTGTTGCTGGCTTTCTTCGATATTGGCTTGCAGTTGATTTTTTTTGGTTTGCGATCGCGAATCGTCGAGGTAAGCGATGGTTTCGCCTGCTTTAACTGCTTGATTCGGTTTGACTTCAATGCTTTTGACTGTTCCTTCAATAGCTGCTTGCACGATCCGCAATTCACCGTCGGGACGGATGCTAGCTGCTGCTTTGACTGTAACGGGATATTTGGTAAATGCAGCAAGGGCGATCGCGCCGATAAATGTACAGGATAAAAACAGTCCGCCGCCAATTGTCAACAGCCCGATCGGCGGTAAAAATTCTTCGGTTTCTACAAGTTGATAAAAATCTGGATCTGGTTCCTTAAACATAGATCGATTATCTAAAACCTTCTTGTCAACTGTCAACTATCGACTGTTTCGGTAGCATCGATCGCGCAGGCCACAGGGTGAAGCATTCGGGTATAAATCCTGAAATCTATTGCATATACTATCGCCCGAATGCTTCACCCCTACAGTTATTACGATATCAACGATCGACTGTCAAATGTTTTGTTTTGTTCTAAAAATAAAGAAGCGATCGCCTCGGAAATTGGTAATCCCGGACACAATTCTAACCAAAAGAATTCGCCGACGGGATTGATTTCTAAAAATACATAGCGATCGTCCGGTGTTAAAATCAAATCTAGGGCTCCGTAATTCAAACCAAAATATTCCATTAACCGCAGCAGCTTCGATTCAATTGCTGATGGCAGATCGTGCGGTATCCAATCATCGATTAATACCAATCCCTGTCTCCGCCAGTCATGTTTGGCTTTTTCGGATTTTTGAGAGTCGATCGCGGCAGTAAATAAGCGTTTTCCGACGATTATCGTGCGTAACTCCAAGGCTTTAGGAACTTTTTCTTGAAAAGTCATCGGACAAAAACGCAGTCCGTCAAGTTGTTCTAAATCTTCTGATTTTACGGGATTGGTAAATACAACTTTTTCTTTGCCTTCTTCGTAAATTGCAAAGGAAGAAAGCATTTTTGTTATCAATCCCGCCGGACATTCTTTGGCAAATTCTCGCACTGCTTGCGGATT
This sequence comes from Microcoleus sp., assembly GCA_051652045.1. Lineage (GTDB taxonomy): Bacteria > Cyanobacteriota > Cyanobacteriia > Cyanobacteriales > Microcoleaceae > Microcoleus. The sequence goes on from JBOFTL010000551.1 coordinate 1,611, forward strand.
ATTTGTCATTAAGGTACGGGGAATTTCGATGCCGATTTCTCGCGCTACTTGCAGTTGTAATTGCTTGTTTTCGGCAAGGCGGAGATTTGAGACTCGATCGAGGTGAAAACCTTTGATACTAGCGATTGCCCCCATTATCGTAGTGTTAGATTCTGTGATGGAAGCTTGCCGCAATTGCACGTCCATTGTAGCGGGAAGGGCCGCCCCCGTCCAATTTCGCCGGTACCAAACTCCCGATACTTCGCGCAAATCTATTTTTTCCCCTTCCGCTGTGAGGATTAATCGCTCTTTTTCTCGATCGTAATAAACATCTAAACTAACTTCGGTGGGAAATAAATCTGTATTGAGTCGAAAGGTTTTTTCGCCTTTTTCGGCTAGCGCTTTTTGCACTAGGGCGATGCTTTCGTTATCGCGGCTGTGAGTAACAATTAAAATAGTCATAAACAGTTGAGAGTTGAGAGTTGAGAGTTGACAGTTGGCAGTCGATCGTTGACAGCACTTTTCACGTAAATAAGATACATATATCTCGTAGGGATACGGCAATGCCGTATCCTTGCTTGCGGGGATTTTTCGAGAGGTAATTGTACTTTATTCCGGACACTGTGGTAACAGCGATCGCGCTTATTTTTCAAAGTTTTAGTATATTTATCGGCTTTTTACGCTGTCCCATATCTACATTAAAAATCTTGATTTTCTGACGGATTTTGAGACAGATGTTTCTAATGAAAAATCAACAAAAAAACCGGGTTTTTTAACCGACATTGACAATGAAATTCAAAAACATGAGTAAAAAACCCGGTGTAACGATCGCGCTTAAAAAAGCTCGATCGCTAACAGAAAATTGAGGAATTTTTATCCTGTAGATTACTCGTTATCTGACGGATACTTCAGCGTTACTGGACCGCCGATCGGGCCGTTTTCGTTATCGGATGGGTATCTCAATGTTACCGCATTGTCGATCGGTCTGCCTTCAAAATCCGAAGGGTAAGCTAAAGTTACCGGCAGTCCCGGCATATCGCTAGGATAGGCTAGAGTCACCATGTTGTTCCTCCTGCGACGCCCGCCGCTAACGGCTGCTAATTCATCGTCAGAAAGTTCTTCAATTTGTTCGTCCAATTGCCCTTCTAAGTAGCGGGCGAAAAACGGAACCGCTTCAGAAGATGAATTGGGATGAGAGTTTAGTTGGTTGTTATCTGACATCAACATTCACCTCAAACTTGCTATGTATTTATCCTTGAAATTTCAAGCAATAAACTTCCGCCTGTCAATTTTAACAGGGAAATTTTAGCCGGAAAATTCAACTTTGATTTCAGGGATTTCACTGACATATCAATAATAGATCGCGAACTCGCGATCGGCTACTGGTTAAATATTACAATTTAATGACATTTATGCAATCGGAAAAAATTTTATCAAAAAAACACATATTGAATGGCATAATGCAGTTGTATTTATGACAAGCTTGAGAGAATTTAATGAGGAGTTTCAAGAGCGATCGAGCTAATAATTCTAGATACAAATCCGGTAGGATTGCCATCCACCGATCGGGTGAAATTAACTCAATCTCGATCGGCAAACGTCACATAAAGATAAATTACTGCAACTTTTACTATATGAGACTTTTCTTTTCTTCCTATTTGCTCATTCTCGAATTAGGTTTGAGGTTTGAGGTTTTAAGTTTTAAGTTTTGGGTTTCAGAGTTTAGCTTTTAGATTTTTCGCTAATACCTACCACCTACCACCTACCACCTAACACCTAACCTCTTCCCTCTTCCTTCTTCCTTCTTCCCTCTTCCTTCTTCCCTCTTCCTTCTTCCTTCATGAAATATAAATACGTTTTACAATATAGCGAAGAAGACTGCGGTGCAGCCTGTCTCGCCACAATTACCAAACATTACGGCAAAAACTTCACCCTCAACCGCATCCGCGAAGCCAGCGGCACCGGGCAATTGGGGACGACTTTTCTAGGTTTAAAACGCGGTGCAGAAGCCCTAGGTTTTAACGCTAGAGGAGTCAGAGTTGGGCCGACACTTTTAGATAAACTCTCGCAAATGCCCATGCCGGCAATTTTATTTTGGATGGGCTATCACTACGTTGTTTTGTACGGAAAACAAGGTAAAAAATATGCGATTGCCGATCCTGCTGTAGGCATTCGCTATCTTTCGCAAACAGAACTTTTGCAGGGATGGACAAATGGCATGATGCTATTATTAGAACCCGATCCAGTTCGTTTTTTCACCCAAGAAGACGATAAAATTGCAAATTTCGGGCGTTTTTTCAAACCAGTTTGGCAGTATCGGGGAATTTTAGCCGAAGCATTTTTCATTAATTTAATTTTAGGATTGCTGTCTTTAACATCTCCTTTTTTACTGCAAATTCTTACCGATGATGTGTTGGTGCGAGGTGACAGTCAATTGCTGGCGGGATTAATTGTTGCAGTTTTAGCAATGAATTTTTTTAGTAGCAGCTTGCAATTCATAGAATCTAATTTAATCGCTCACTTTGCCCAACGGTTGCAGTTAGGTTTAGTGCTGGAATTTTGCCGATCGATCTTGCGCTTACCTTTAACTTACTACGAAGCGCGCCGCAGCGGCGAAGTTGTCAGCAGGTTGGGAGACATTCAAGAAATCAACCAACTCGTATCGCGGATTATTGTCAGTTTTCCCAATCAGTTATTTGTGGCTGTAGTTTCTTTAGGCTTTATGGTATTTTACAGCACCAAGCTGCTAGTAGTTTCAGTAGTTATTTCCGCCTGCATGAGCATTTCCACTTTAATTTTCTTACCCGCACTCCAACAAACTATCCGCAAATTTTTAGTATTAGAAGCCGAAAACCAAGGCGTGTTAGTAGAAATTTTTAAAGGTGCGCTAACTGTCAAGACTACAGCTTCAGCCCCGCAATTTTGGGAAGAATTACAAAGCCGATTTGGCAAACTCGCCCGCGTGGGATTTCAAACAGTGCAAATTGATATTATTAACACGACGTTTTCAGGCTTTGTTTCTCAAGCCGGCAGTGCTGCTTTACTGTGGTTTGGCAGCAGTTTAGTTATTAGCAAAGAATTGACGATCGGGCAATTATTAGCTTTTAATAGCATGAACGGTAATTTTATAGCATTTATTAGCGCGACAGTAGGACTTGTCGATGAATTTACCCGCGCTCAAACAGCAACTCAGCGGTTAGTAGAAGCGATAGACTTTCCCCCCGAAGATGCTGCAGATTTACAAAAACAATTCGCTCATATTTCGCCACAAGCCGATATAATTTGCAGCAACGTGACTTTTCACCATGCAGGCAGAGTCGATTTACTGAAAGATTTTTCGCTAACAATTCCGGGAGGAAAAGTTGTCGCGGCAATTGGCAAATCCGGTTGCGGCAAAAGTACCCTAGCAAAACTAATTGCAGGTT
>JBOFTL010000552.1:0-2191 GCA_051652045.1 Microcoleus sp.
TGTAGTTTCTCAATTCCACAACCACTTTTTAAGACATAATGATAACGCTCAATTAACCAACGATAACTATACCATCTTACGTAAGTAGTCACAGCCTCAATACAAGTAATAGGTAAAGTCGTTAACAGCCACCACTCAAACGTTGAGCAGCTTTACCTAAAGATTTTAGCTCTCTCGCCCAAACATATTGGTCGATAATGCCTAATGGTAGCCCTTCTGTTGTGGCGGCCAAAGTTGAATGTACTTTCAATCCATGAGCGTATTTACTATCAAGATATCCGACTCCTTTAACTGCTCTATGAGTAGTGTAATTTAATTCAGTTGTATCTTGTATTGCCAAGACAATTTGATGATTTTTAATTCTTTCTACTGTCGCCTCTACGTGTCCTTTCCTTAGCTGAGCTGGTTTGATGTATGGTGAATCCCAGAAGTCATAAGTAGCCTTTGTTTCTGCCCACGTACCACTAGCTTCTGGGACGCTAGATTCTGGTTTATTGCTCAAATTAGAAACAATTTTCATGAATCTATTTGTCCTTCTTGGATCTCCCAATTGGGTTTTTTCTAATTCTTGTCTTACCCATCGCTCAATCATTTAACCTGACTCCTGGGCCAGCGCCCGATCTTTTAACTGCACGGATGTTGATTTTTGTCAACTTTCTTGTTAAGAAAGATCCTTATAAAGGATAGCTTATAAAGGGGGGGGACAAGAACACTGTTATTTCGTTTAAAATTGGTATTACCTCTTAATCTTTGTTCGATCGGGCTGACAGTCTCAAGGCTTGCTACCTAAAAGATTTCAAAGGGGTTCTAGATCGGAAACCCGGTTTCTGTGCGATTATTGCAGGGTTAATCGATCGCGAAAATATTCCTGATACAATCGGCATCGGGGAATGTAATTATTTCCCTCCAATTTCACCAATCCCATACTGTTTAATTTAAACCCTAATTCTGACTTCAATCGCACTGGCTGGGAAACACTCGCAACTTCCGTCATCGCCTCCATTAATTCCCCATATTTCTCTAAATTCCACAAATGCCTCCGCAAATGATCGCTGTAAATTCCCGCTTCAGTTGCTGATTCTTGCACTAACCGATCTAAAGTCACATCTTGACGCGAAATATGATACATTCCCAGCCGCACTAAATAAGGATTTCCGCCGACTAATCCCATCAATTCTGTAACTTCCGCCTCACTCCAATTCAATCCGTGGCGTTTTGCCAAATCTTGGACTTGCTGCAAATTGAACTCCGGCAATTCGATCGGCAATCCTACATTAAACGGCGATTTATTCATATCCAAAGGTATGTAAACCTCCGTCGAATGCACCACAATCAAGCGAAACTTTTTCCAAATATCTCGCCGCTTGGCTTCTTCGTGCAAAGCCCGCAACAATCCAAAAAAATCATCGGCAATTTCCGGGGATTCAAACAGCCGATCGCACTCATCCAAACCCAAGGTCAAACTCGGCGATGATTCCGACAGCAAATACTGTTCAAAGAAAGCTTTACAACACTGATTGCTGCCAATTAAATCTGCTAATTCCCAACACTTCGGCAACTGTTCCAGAATCCCCAATTCTTGACCGACGCTAGCACAAAACCACTGCAAAAATGTATCGGAATTCGCGAAAACTCTCTTATTTGCTAGCTGAAAACTCAGGGCTACAGTTCGAGAACCTTGCTGTGCTGCATGATGCAAAATCCGCGCCATTAAAGATGTTTTGCCCATCTGTCTGGGCGCTTTAATCCGAATCAGGGCTCCCGGTTGGGCGATGGTTTCATAACAGCGGGATTCGATCGGAGGGCGATCGACATACAAACCAGAAGCTAAATCTACTTGTCCTCCCGGCACTTCTGGTGCTGCTGCTGGTAAGGGTTGAATTATTGACTGTTTTGTGTTATTAAGTTTGCTAAAATCTACAGCTAATTCACGATCGGGATTGAGCGAGGTGCGACCTTCTTTAATTACATTCAAAACTTCAGAAATTAAATTTGATGAGTCGTCTGTAGATCGCCAATGCCAAATCGGAATTTCTGCTAAATAGTGCAGTAAATCGAAAGAAAACTGTGAATTTAATTCGATGCAAATCGGTAAAATAGCAGGTTTGTGCGGAGTTAAATTCTGCAATTCTTTAGCTAGCTGTACTTGTTCTATTATCATTTCGCTAGCAGCAGATTCAGAGTCGATCGG
>JBOFTL010000553.1:0-9126 GCA_051652045.1 Microcoleus sp.
CCCGCACCGCGCACCGTCACCCTTTCCGCATTAAGTTCCGAAATGTCTGCTCCCAATAGCGAGAAACACTTAGCCGTGCTGCGAGGATCTTCCCCCAACAGCAGCCCCTCCACAGTCGTTTCCCCGCGAGCGAGTGCACCCAACATCAAAGCCCTGTGAGAAATCGACTTGTCTCCTGGCACGCGAATTCGGCCTTGTAGTGACAAGCCAGAGGTAGGTTTTTCAATAGTTAAAGTTTGACTTTCGCCGGTTTGGTTAATCTTGATGATGTCAGCTTGCATTGAGATACACTGAGATGGGACGGCGTTAGCTATCCTACCGTTTTCCCTGTCAACAGTCAGTTATTTTTTGCCAGCAGAACAGATTTTTCTCAAAAGCCTGCGTTCAACTTAAAAGCTAATTAAACCCGCTAAGGTACTTAGCTGTCAGGAATATCGCGCATCTAGGGCCACCGTGAATGTACTGAGATAAATCGCACTTGGCACGGATTTCACAAAAATTGTCCGTAGATATGCGCAAGTTGTTTGCGGTTCTGTAAGTTATCCGACTACTGTTATTGTTCGATCGCACGATAGCAAATTGTTGTTTTTTCAGTAAAAGTTCCTGAATTTAGCACCGACTCAATCTAAAATTAGGAATATAAAACTGCCCGACTCACAGCAAATCCTAAAGATTTTATTATGCTGACCCATCACCGCAAGCCTGTAAGTTTATCGCTAGTATCCACAGATTTACCTATGTGGTCAGTTGTTGAAACCGCCGGTACGCTGTATCAAAAAGACCGCGATCGCTTTCATTTACTGTTGCACGAACCGGCGATCCTCGATCGCAATATTCCCGAAAATGAAGCCGAAGAAATTTCCATCTTGCCAACTTCTAAAAAACCCAGATTGCTGTGGTTGGAAGTTTCACCTTATCGAGTGATTATGACAATGCAAGGTAACGGTAAATACAGTTACCGGCATTTTTGGGAGCGGGGAATGTACGGCTTAAGTCGTTATTGGTTGCAGGGTGACTCCCTGGCGACTCCCTCGCAGTTGCGACTCCGTAACTTCACCCGCAACTTGACACTGACAGGACACCCCGAACCGGAACACTTGCGTTTAGAATACGAACTTTGGTCTGAAAAAGTACAGCTAGGTCGCTATGTATTAAATTTAGAAATACATCAATAAATAGTTGAGAGTTGAGAGTTGAGAGTTGACAGTTGACAATTTACCTTTGAAAACAGTTAACTGCTAACTGTCAACTCTCAACTTTTTATCTGGTTCTTGCAATAATTAACCAACTTTTCATTCACAGCATCTTGACTTTCAGCAGCCCGATTTGCTTGCTTTCCAGCTCTGGCAATATTTGCTTGAGCCTTTTTGATTTGCTCTCGACCTTCTGTACTTGGAGCAACCCGATTTCCCACCTCAAGAGCTTTACCGATGTCGCCGAGGGCTTCCCCCATTTCCCGGAACGATGTCACCAACTGCTGCTGAAATTCTTTAAGATTGCTATCTGTCAATTTTAAATTCTCGATTTGTTTAGCAGTTCGATCGAGATCTTTAGCTAATTTCTTAGTAGATGCAATATCGTAGTTAGTATGCTGAGCATCGATTAAAGCATTGCCTTTAGTAACAGCTTCAGTAAGTTTAGTACACTGAACCTCTCGACTTTCGCCGCAGCTTACCGCCAGCAAGCAACAACAAATAACTACCAAGATTCGGGCGATCGATTTGCGAAAAAATCTCATGAAACCTCCAGAGCATAAAATTTAAATTGTGATAATTAGATAGTTTACCAGTAGTTGAGCTGTCATCGGAAGGCAGCACTTTCACTTCCCGACAAATGTCCGCTACAATCTATTAAAATTAAGGTAAACTAAGAAGTCGCGCCTTCTGGAGCCTAACTTTCGCAGCCTCACTTAGGAACTATGGTCAAAAACACCAACAACCCACAAAAAGGCAGCATTTGGGCATATCTTACCCTAGTCTTGCCAATTTCCTTGACGGCGGTTGCCAGTTTCGAGTCGGGAGGGATGTTTTGGACGATCGCAGCTACAGCAGGCCTGGGCTGGGCTTACAAACTCTACCAGCAGCAGCAAAAAAATAAACTCGCTCGTTTAGATGAGGTTTTTTACCGCTTAATTCAGGAAAATCAAGGGCGAGTTACGGCTTTGGATTTGGCGATGAATGCCAAACTTCCCGGCGAAAAAACTCAACAATATCTGGACGATCGCGCGAAAGAATTTGCAGCGGATTTTGAAGTTACCGAACAAGGCGGAATTTTGTACTATTTTCAAATCGCCAAACCCGCAGATACAGAAGATAGCACCAAAGTTATTTCCCAGCCAGCAACAGTTCAAAAAATAGAAACCCACAAAATAGAAACTCAAAAAACAGAAACTCCGCCGCCCAAAACACCAGAAAAAATCCCGCAACTATTTCCGATCGGCCCAACCAAAGTCGCACTCAATCCCAAAATTTCCTTTACCCAAACAGAACTTTCTCGCAGGTTCAAAGTTCACGCTAACACCATCAGTAAGTGGAAAGTCAAACCCGATTTTCCTGAATGGAGCCGCCAAAAGGACCCGGAAGCGATCGCCTGGGAATATTCGACAGAAAACAAGCGATTTTATCCCAAAGATTGAAATACCAAAAGGTAATGGCTAATTGACAGTTGACAATTGACAATTGATAGTTGTCAATTCAGATATAAATAATTGTCCGATCGCAGGTTGTCAATTTAAGTAATTATCAATCTGTTTGTTGTCAATTGTCAATTTAAAAAAACTATCCGTGTATCCGTGTCATCCGTGTCGTGCCGATCGGTAATTGATAATAGGTCAACTGTCAACTTTGGAGAGCGGGTTGATAAGATCGATCGTCAAAATCATATACCATAGCAAAAGAGTCCCTATAGCAACTGTCAACTGTCAACTATCAACTGTCATGTCCAAATCAACCCTGCACGTAGTCGCACGCCTCACCGCCATTCCAGACAAAGTAGAAGAACTTAAATCTCTCCTGCTGAGCGTCATTGAGCCAACCCGCCGAGAAGAAGGCTGCATCAAATACGAACTATTCCAAAGTCAAGCCGATCCGGAATATTTTACCTTTGTTGAAGAGTGGGAAAGCGAAGAGTTACTTCAAATACATCTCGCCTCAACACACATTCAAGCAGCATTGTCACAATTAGAAGGTTTAGCAGTTGCACCGCCCGATATTTGCCGCTATCAATTGCTAGCTTGAATATTTAAGCAAAGTGCGATCGACCCTAATTTAAGCAAGTGCGATCGCCCGTAATTTAAGCAAGTGCGATCGACCCTAATTTAATCAAGTGCGATCGACCCTAATTTAATCAAGTGCGATCGCAGGTAATTTAAGAAAGTGCGATCGCTCGTAATTTAAGCAAGTGCGATCCACTCCGCTTCGCTGCTGCTACAATCAGAATGTTATTGTCTTGGGCGTATTGCAATGCTAATCGTTCTTCTGCTGTCAGTTTGTGCCGTGTGGTTTGCGTGCCGTCGGAATTAATTTGAGTTAAATCGAAGCTTTCGATCGAACTTTTGATGCGATCGCGATAATATTGTTTCGTAGTAAGGACTAAAGTCCTTAATCAAGAGAGGACTAAAGTCCTTACTACAAACTGTTTTGATTGATGTCGATCGCTCGCAGGCGATGTGATGCGATCGCACTAAATTCGCACTAATATTTAGTTGTTCGATATCTGTTGCGAACTGATGAATTTGAGATTATCAGTAACTTTTATTCAAGGCAAGGGGTTTTTGCTATCTTCATTGAAACTTTATCAAAGCAGGAGCTTGCTTACTTTCTTCACTGAAACTTTATCAAAACTTGAGTTCGCTTCTGGTAAATTAAAAGGTCGCCCGACAATTTAGCCGTTTGCTGTATAAAAAGTAACTTAATTTATTCGCAGCATTACGCAAAAAATGAAGAGCGAAGTAAAAAGTTCGGAAAACTGGTCGTAACACATTCAATCTTGAATCGCATCAAAATTCATCCTGCATTACCCATGCCAAACGCTTTCAGCCAAAATTTAAACCCTCGATCGCCCAAAAAGCCATTGCACTCAAAATTTTTGGCGATCGGGCTTTCCGATATGCTCGAAAGCGCTTATAATTAGTACAAGAATTTTTACAAAGCTGAAAAAGTTCTTCACAAACCTTATCATACTTAATGAAGCTTAAAATTAGAAAATTGCTTCTTAAAGTTACCAAAAACCCCCAGAAGGCAGTATTCCCCGCCATCTGGCTAGCGGTGAGATAAAAAATGATGCCCCGGATACTTGTTATTGATGATGACGCGGCGATCGCGGAACTCGTAGCCATTAACCTAGAAATGGCAGGCTACGAAGTCACCCAGGCAGAAGACGGCATCAAAGGCCAAGCCCTAGCCGTACAACTGCTGCCAGATTTGATTGTTCTAGACCTCATGCTCCCCAGAGTAGACGGATTCACCGTATGTCAGCGCTTGCGCCGGGACGAGCGCACGGCAGACATTCCCGTTTTGATGTTGACCGCCTTAAGTCAAACGCAAGACAAAGTAGAAGGCTTCAACTCCGGTGCCGACGACTACCTGACCAAGCCGTTTGAAGTAGAAGAAATGCTGGCGCGAGTCCGAGCCCTGTTGAGGCGCACGGACCGCATCCCCCAAGCCGCCAAACACTCCGAAATCCTCAATTACGGCCCGCTGACCCTGGTGCCCGAAAGGTTTGAAGCCGTGTGGTACTCTCAGACAGTCAAACTCACGCATTTAGAGTTCGAGTTGTTGCACTGCTTGCTCCAAAGGCACGGTCAGACGGTATCCCCCAGCGAAATTCTCAAAGAAGTTTGGGGCTACGATCCCGACGACGACATCGAAACGATCCGAGTCCATATCAGGCACTTGAGAACCAAGATGGAACCCGATCCCCGCCACCCTAGGTACATCAAAACCGTATACGGGGCCGGTTATTGTCTGGAGTTACCCAGCAGCGAACAAGTCGCCGAGGAAACCAAATCCTCTGCTTGAACCGGAAATTCGATCGATTTTAGATTTGAGATTTGAGGTTTGTAGTTGCGCTTAAGCGCCGCTAGGTTCAACTGTCAACTTCCACAGTATTAAGCGATGTTGAGGTTTGTAGTTGCGCTTAAGCTCCGCTAGGTTCAACTGCCAACTTCCACAGTATTAAGCGATGTTGAGGTTTGTAGTTGCGCTTAAGCGCCGCTAGGTTCAACTGTCAACTTCTTTTAATGTGCCAGATGCCTCAGTCCCGTTGGATTTTCGATTTTGGATTTTCGATGTGAGGTTCGAGCGATCGATTTAAGATTTGAGGCACGCTCGCATTTTCCCAGCAAAGCTTGAGAGCAAACGCTCTCAGGCTTTTTTGTGGCAATCTCCCCAGGCTGCGATCGAGCAATTTGAGATTTTAGTAAAACTTTTTATCAATAACCTGTGAAATATTTCTCAACTGCCAACACCCGCTTCCTAGAAAAATTGAGCGGGGCGATCGTCCCATGCCTTCTAAATCCCAGTTTCAAGCTGTTTCTGGCAAGTGCGTAATATATCTTAACTCAAATTAATGAAAATAATTAGCAAAAAGCCTTGACGAAACCCTAAAAATTGTTGATTATCTATTTCAATAAGCTGCAACAGCTTAAAACTCAACTGACATCAATCTCAAGAGGTAACTCGCCGTGACAAGCATGGCAAAAAAATCCTTCCCAGCCGAAGGAGAAACCTTCCCCTGGTGGGCCGGCAACGCCCGCTTAGCAAGCCTCTCCGGTCGCTTGCTGGGAGCGCACGTCGCCCACGCAGGTCTGATAGTCCTCTGGGCGGGAGCCTATACCCTATTTGAGCTTTCGCGCTTTAACCCAGAATTGCCCATGTACGAACAAGGCTTAATTCTGTTGCCCAACCTAGCCAGACTCGGCTGGGGCGTCGGTGCGGGAGGCAAAATATTCGATACTTACCCCTATTTCGCCATTGGCGCGATTCACCTAATCAGCTCAGCCTTTCTCGGCTTCGGCGGCATCTTCCACTCGCTCAAAGGACCAGCAACCCTCGAAGAAAAAACTCCTTTCTTCGGCTACAGATGGGAAGACAAAGACAAAATGACCACCATCTTAGGCATCCACCTAGTTTTGCTGGGTGTTGGTGCCTGGTTGTTGGTGGTCAAAGCTATGTATTTCGATGGCCTGTATGATACCACGATCGGACAAGTGCGGGTAATTTCGGAACCCACATTCAATCCCGCAGTCATTTTCGGCTACCTGTTCGGTGCGGGTGGCAAAAACTGGCTCGCCTCAGTTGACAACCTCGAAGATGTTGTCGGCGGACATATGTGGGTTGGAATCCTCTGCATTACCGGTGGTTTGTGGCACATTCGCACTCAGCCTTTCGGTTGGGCGCAAAAACTGTTCGTTTGGTCAGGAGAAGCTTACCTTTCCTACAGTCTCGGTTCTCTAGCCTTAATGGGATTTATTGCAGCCTACTTTGTGTCAGTAAACACCTTAGTTTTCCCAGTGGAATTCTTCGGTCCAGCCTTAAATATCGGCATCCAACAATTCCCCTATTTCGATAGCGGAGAAGTTTTAACTTCCCGAACTTGGCTGGCAAACGCTCATTTTTGGCTCGCTTTCTTCATTTTGCAAGGACATATCTGGCACGCTTTGCGAGCGGCAGGATTTGACTTCCGCCAAGGCGAAGTCGTGCAACCGATGCGTGGAGATGTTCTCGCTGAAAGCAACTAAATTGCAGCCAATGCAGCAAGTTAATCGAAACTAAAGGAAAGCAAAAATGCAAGCAATCGCAGATCCGAATTTAATTCCAGAACCTGACAAGCCAAACAGCGAGTACGGCTGGTGGGCTGGCAACGCTCGTTTCACAGAACTTTCAGGACGAATTTTAGGAGCTCACGTCGCTCATGCAGGTTTAATCGTACTCTGGGCCGGGGCAATGACCCTGTTTGAACTTTCAAACTTTAACCCAGAGTTGCCGATGTACGAACAAGGTTTAATCCTGCTGCCACACTTAGCAAGTTTGGGTTTAGGAGTAGGACATGGCGGTCAAATTGTCGATACCTATCCCTATTTTGCGATCGGAGTCGTGCATTTAATTAGTTCCGCAGTGCTCGGTGCAGGCGGTCTTTACCATTCCTTACTCGGTCCGAAAGTATTGCCACAAAACAAAAGTTTCTTCGGTTCTTTCGGCTACGACTGGGAAGACAAAGACAAAATGACAACCATCATCGGCATTCACCTATTGCTATTAGGTTTAGGCGCTTGGTTGTTAGTAGCAAAAGCCTTATTTTGGGGCGGTATTTACGATCCCCACGTCGCCGACGTTCGGATAATTAGCGAACCAACTCTTAATCCCGGTCGCATTTTCAGCTATCTTTTGCCAGTGCGCGGCCCGGAAGGAATGGCAGCAGTTGACAACTTAGAAGATGTTGTCGGCGGTCACATTTATGTTGGCTTGCTCTGCATCCTCGGCGGTTTCTGGCATATCTTCACCAAGCCTTTTGCTTGGGCCGAGCGAGTTTTGTTTTGGTCGGGAGAAGCTTATCTTTCTTACAGTTTGGGCGCGCTGGCTTACATGGGTTTTTTAGCCGCCTATTTCGTGACTGTAAATGACACTGTTTATCCAGAGGTTTTCTACGGCCCGGTGGGTTTGACAGGCCCGGATGCGGCGGTTGTTTCTTCGCGAACTTGGCTGGCGACAAGTCACTTTGTATTAGCAATTTTGGCGCTTTGCGGTCACATTTGGCACGCGCTGCGCGTTCGGACAAAAGCGGCGGGATTTGATTTTCGATCGGGCGAATTTGTAACGGCAACTGCCAGCAAAGTTGAAAAATCCGGTGAGATTCAAGCTCAACCCGCAGCGGCAACAGCAGTTAGTTTTTCAGATACGACGGTAACTTTCTTGCGGAATTTGCCTATTTACCGCAAAGGATTGTCTCCCATAGTCAGGGGATTAGAAGTTAGCTTGGCTCACGGCTATTTCCTAGTAGGAGCTTTTGCAGTATTGTTGCCTTTGCAAGAAACAGATTTAGCCAATCTAGCAGGATTGCTGGCAACTCTGGCATTAGTTTTGATTTTGGCAATGGGTCTTTCGATTTACGAGAATCGAAATGTCGAAACTGGGAAAGCTTTCTACTGGCATAAAACTTCTGAAGATTGGAGTTTGTTCCGGGGCGGTTTTGTGCTGGGAGGTACGAGTGGAGCTTTTCTTGCCTATTTCTTGCTCAACAATTTTACTGGGATTGATGCCATTTTTCGAGGAGTTGTGAACTAAGTTCGATCGCCCCTGTGAAAAAACCGGATTTATGCGGTGGTTTGCGTTCCTAACAACTTCAATAAGTCCGGTTTTTTCCAAGCCATCACTCATTCGCTCTTCTTAGTTACAGCTTGGGAGGTTAAGGTTTTTTGCTTAAGTTGCATTTTTCTGGATTTGTAGCTACTCTTGAAAAAAATCAGTCTATGAGTGTTGTTATTTGCTGTTCCTGTATCGTGACTGCGATCGTTCTGTTTGCATGGAGTGCTGCAATCGCGCTTCGAGAAGGAATCCAACAATTGCGGCGTCTGCATCAGATTCCCTGCGCGGATTGCGATTTTTTTACTAACGATTACCGCCTCAAATGTACGGTACGTCCTTGTGTTGCTTGTACTGAAGATGCGATCGGCTGTACTGACTTTGAACCTAAAACTTGTTTTGCCAATTCTTGCCAGCAACATTGTTCTATGGTTCGCAAATCTTATACAGCAAAACCCAAAACTAATGCTGCTGTTCCATCTTTAGCAACCGGAATCGGGAGCTAGTAAATTCCCCCGATTCAGGGGGATTTATCACCATTATGAGAACAAATTTGTTATGATTTTATACAGCGCTAATTCACTCAAAGCCGAACTAAATCAGAGGGGATGTCGATTGACTCCCCAACGAGAAACTATTTTGAATGTGTTTCAAACTTTGCAACAAGGAAATCATTTAAGTGCGGAAGAAGTATATAATATCTTGCAAAATCAAGGGGAAAGAATAGGTTTATCTACTGTCTATAGAACCCTACATTTACTGTCAAGAATTGGAATTTTGCGCGAACTAGAATTGGCAGAAGGACACAAACATTACGAATTAAATT